>JAVKSW010000039.1:0-11845 GCA_039583505.1 Bryobacteraceae bacterium
GTTTTGATCAGGAAATCGTCGGGCGAGAGAGTGACGGTTCCCTTTTGCGACGGATAACACGCCACCTCAAATACGACATAGGTTTTGCTGATGTCGACCGCGAAGATATGCTTTACCTCGTCGGCCGGTACGATGGAGGCGGCGTAGATTGCCGATTTAGATTGTTGGGAGGCGGCGTAATCGGCAGGCGTTGGGCGCGGGCGAATGCCGGGCGGGTTTTGAGCGCCAGCAAAGCAGACTCCTATAAAGATGGCGGCTGCGGCTCTGGAAAACGGCGGGCTCCAAGTTTCCACGTGTACTGCCCTTCCCAGTTCAGCATACGTCAGCGGGCGGCGGCACGTTGCCGAAAGTTAATCGGCAGGAATCGGCCAGGCTCGCTCGGAACACGACGAGACAACCATGGGTTAAAAGCTGATATAGCACCTATTACGGCATTAGTGAAACCTGTCATAGAGTGTCGCATCCAAACAGGGGAAGGAGAAATGGTGCCCGTAGCTTACATCCCGTCCGTTCCAGAACGCGCAACGCGCAGCAGCCGAGATTTACCGCTTTCCTACGCGTGGTGGGCAATTGTCGCCCGATTCCTGATACACGGGCTGATCGCGTCCACCTGGGTGTCGCGAATTCCGGGTTTGCAGACTTCTCTCGGTTTGACCAACGCGCGTCTGGGATTGTGCTTGTTAGGCACGGCGGTGGGATCGGTGATGGGAGTTCCCATAACCGGATGGCTTATCACTCGATTTGGAAGCAAGCGCGTGACCTCCTGGAGCACCATTGCGTTCTGTCTTGCGCTGGTAGCGCCTTCGTTGGCGGTGAACGCGACAACATTGTTTGCGGCGCTGGCGATCTATGGAGCGATGGCGGGAGCGAACGACGTATCGATCAACTCCCAGGCCGTGGCTGTCGAAACCGCGCTCGGCACACCGACCATGTCGCGCTTTCACGCAATGTTTAGTATCGGCGCCATGATCGGCGCCAGTTTAGGCGGACTTGTCGCGGCGCGCGGGATCGAGCCTCGGGTTCACCTGGCCATTGCATCCGCGCTGCTCCTGGTGATCAGCGTGTCGACAGCGCCCTTCCTGTTGGAGGCGCATGACAATCGAAACGCGCGGGCGACAACGCTGAAGGTCAGACGCATACCGGGTGTGCTGATCACGCTGACGGTTATCGCTTTCTGCATGTTCCTTTCAGAAGGAGCAATGGCCGATTGGACGGGCGTGTATCTGAAGCAAGTTTTAGTGGCGGGCCCCGGATTGGCAGCGGCCGGTTACGCGGTGTTTTCGGCAGGCATGGCGATCTTCCGTTTGCTGGGCGATAGCGTCACAAAGCGTCTGGGTCGCGTGCTCACGCTTCGCACAGGTGCTTTGTTGGCCGCTGCCGGTTTGACTCTGGCGCTGCTGGCTCACTCGTCCAATTGGGCGCTGCCGGGCTTCGCGCTGACCGGAGCAGGATTTTCCGTCATTGTTCCGTTGGTGTTTGGCGCAGGTGGGCGCATTCGTTCACTCGCTCCGGGAGCGGGCATCGCGATGGTCAGCGGATCGGGTTACATTGGCTTTCTTTTCGGTCCGCCGGTGATCGGGTTTGTTGCCCAGTGGATGTCATTACGCTGGGCTTTGTTTATCGTCGTCGCGCTGAGTTTGGTCGCGGCGAGTTTGGCGGGCGCCGTAGCTACAGCAGACGAGTGACGGCTTTACTCATCGCTCGAGAGTGGTAGCGCCGCAGGATTTGCGAATGATCAACTCACCATCGAGCAAAAGCTCGCGCGGCGGCAAGTGCGGGGCATGAATGCGGTCGAGCATGGTGCGCAGGGCGGCTTCTCCGATCTCGCGGGTCGGCTGTCGAACGGTGGTCAGTGGCACAGGTAATAAGCCCGCGTACGATGCGTCGTCGATCCCCACGAGCCTGACCTCTTCCGGGATACGCACGCCTCGGGCCAGGAACAAGTGCATGAGCTGTCCGGCCATCCTGTCATTGACGCAGACAAAGGCATCCACGGAATCGATCTCGGCCTTGCGGTTCCATGAGACGGACTGCCCTTTCCCCGGACTGAACTGAACGGAGGAATGGGTTGGCGGGCGCAAGCCGTAGGCCGACAGCGCCTCGGCGTATCCAGCCATCCGCTCCGCTATGGTTGCGGCTGCGCCATGATAGCCCAGGAAAGCAATATGCTTGGCTCCCAATTTCAAGAGATGTTCCGTCGCGACGTAGCCGGTCTGGCGATTGTTCAGGCCAACGAGGTCGGGCCGATTGCGTTCCGGGTTTTTCGACGCGTGGCGATCGAGCAACACCACAGGGATTTGCGCTTGCTTGAACGCGGAGAGAATCGTGCGGCTCGCCTTCTCGGCCTCACTCTCGAATTCCAAGGGAGCAAAGAAGACGCCTGAGACCTTTCTCGAAATGTACTGCTGACACAACTGCCAAGCCCGATCCGGCTTGCTGGACTGCGTGTCGGCATGTCCCCAGAGAAGGGCATGGTCGCGCGCTTCGGGCGCATTGGCGATGCTCTGACAGATTGGCTCAAATATCTCGGTCTCGCCCAGATCCGGAATCAGAAGACCGAAGAGGAGCGGGCGATGATCGTCTCCGGCCAGATCGCGGACGTAGGTGCCGGATCCGGCGACACGGTCGACCAAGCCGATGTTTTGCAGCTCGCGGATCGCGCGGCCGACGGTAATGCGAGAAGCCCCGGATTTGATGACCAGCGCCGCTTCGCTGGGCAATTTTTGGCCCGGCTTGAATCGCCCGGACAGAATATCGGCCTTTAACGACTCAAACAGCTTTTGGTATTTCGGTTTTGCGGGGCCGGAGGGCCTAGGGTCCATCCGGCAACTAGATATAGCAGCTTTATCGCTGCGTCCGCAACCTGCCATCGCGGAAGCCATCTAAACTATAGAAGAGGACGTTGCGCAATGGAAACGCCCTTCCTCCCTGTCCGCTGCGAAGCACGGCAATCACTTCTTCGCAGTTCCGACGAGTAATTCCAAGCTCGTCGAATCCCTCTACAAAGGAAATTTTCTATGACCCGATCAGGGAAGCAATATTTATTTGTCAGCGATTTCGATCAGACGCTGAGTTTTAACGATTCAGGCCTGGTCCTCAGCAAGCTCATGGGAATCCACCATTTCGACGAACGGGTGGCCGGGCTTTCTCAGATCCACCTGGTGCAGCAAGGCGGGGAACTTGCTTACCTGCTGCTCCACGACCCGGAATTCCGGCGGGTTCGTCGCGAGGATCTGGCCGCGGTTGGTAAACAGATCCGGTTGAAGCACAACATCGCGCTGCTCGCGCAAATTCTGAAAAATCTGGATGGACATGAATTCTCGTTTCATGTTGTCTCTGCCGCTCCCCAAGAGGTGATTCAGTCGGCGCTCGAAGGAATTCTGCCGGCAGACCACATTCACGGGACGCGCTTCCGATATCACGCTGAAACAGGTGAGATCGAGTCGATTGTGCAGCTCCCGGCCGGATACGGGAAAGTCGCGGTGGTCGATCAGCTCAGGGCAGAGATGCGCATCGGACACGACAGCATGGTTTATGTGGGCGACGGAAGCTCCGATGTGCATGTGATGCTGCACGTGAATCGACTGGACGGCTTCACGATTGCGGTGTCGGAGAACAAGTACCTGACGCCGATCGCCAGACGCACGATTCTCAGCGAAGATGCGAGCAGTGTTCTGGTGCCGATTCTCGAAGATCTTTTTGGATGGGATTCCACGAAGGTGCGGGCATTCTTCGAGTCGCACGGATTAACGCTGCAGGAGTGGGACAAGATCCGTACAGACGCGATCAAGCTTGGCCCGACGGCTGCATGGCCCGGATACATGCGCGACGATTCGGTCCGGCAAGTGGGTAACGCGTAATACCGCTCCGCGAAGTTCTTGAACGAGAAGAAACCGTACTATACTGGGCCATAGTATTTCATGGCCCATATCAGTAGCGACCCCGATAAGAGAATCCTGGCCCGAGTGCGCCGCATTCGGGGGCAAATCGAAGGGATTGAACGTGCCATTGAGGAAGGAACCGATTGCTATGCGGTTTTGCAACAGAGTGCGGCGGTGCGAGGAGCCCTGAACGGTCTCATGGCTGAATTAATCGATGGGCACGTTCGCCATCACGTGCTGGCGGCTCCGAAGAGTGAAAAGGGCGCACAGGAGAAGGGTGTTGAGGAATTGATGGAAATCGTGCGCAGCTACCTGCGCTGAGGAGGAGATCGTGCCGGATACAAGAGTTCTCGCCCCTGGAAGACCGACACATGAGAGTCGGGCACCCGTTGAAGATCTGTATCGCCATGATCGAGAGCTCGACGTTAGCGAACATCGTGAGAACGAGCATAACCATGAACACGGTCACGTCGAACGATTTGACCTGATCCGCGTTGCTGTAACCGCGTTAGCCGCTGGCCTGACATGGTTTCGTATTTGGGAGCCTTTTCCGCACTTCAGCTTGATTGGCACTGCCGGTGTCCTATTTGGCGGGTATCCGATTTTCCGCGAAGCCTTCGAGAACATCCGAGAGCGCCGCATGACGATGGAACTCTCGATGACCATCGCATTGATTGCCGCCTTGTGCATCGGTGAGTTTTTCACTGCCCTCATCATTACCGTATTTGTGCTCGTTGCGGAGATCTTGGAAGGGCTTACCGTCAGGCGCGGCAGGCGCGCCATGGGCGACCTGATGAACTTACTGCCGCATTCAGCATGGATCGTGAAGAATGGAGAAGTAAGCGAAGTAGCAGCCGGCGAGCTAAAGCCTGGAGATCGAGTTCTCATTCGACCCGGGACCCGAATTCCCGTTGACGGCCACGTGGTTTCTGGAAGCTCCAGCGTCGAGGAAGCGACCATTACCGGCGAGTCTTTGCCACAAGATAAGCTTCCCGGCAGCCGTGTCTTTGCCGGCACGCTGAATCAAGCGGGTGCGCTGGAAGTCACGGCCGAAAGCCTCGGGCGCGACACGACCTTCGGCAGAATTATCGAAGCCGTTGAAACGGCTGAACAGAGCCGGGCTCCGATTCAACGTCTGGCAGACCGGCTCGCCGGGTATTTAGTGTACTTCGCTTTGGGGAGCGCTCTCCTCACACTCGTCATCACGCACAATCTGCGCTCGACTATATCGGTAATCATCGTTGCAGGCGCCTGTGGAATTGCTGCCGGAACGCCGCTGGCCATTCTGGGCGCAATCGGCAGGGCCGCTCGCGACGGAGCGATCGTGAAAGGCGGGGTCTATCTGGAACAGTTGGCCAAAACCGATACCGTCCTACTGGATAAGACGGGGACGCTCACCTATGGAAAGCCGCGCGTGATTGCGATTGACGCAGTCTATGACTCGAGCGAACGTGAAGTCCTCCAAGCAGCAGCGCTTGCCGAACGAAACTCGGAGCATCCTCTCGCACGGGCCGTGGTGGCCGCGGCTCAGGAAAAGCAGATCGTGGTTCCGGAACCGCCTTCTTTTACTTACGCGCCCGGCAAAGGTGTGCGTGCTTGCCTGGATGGGCATACCATCCTGGCGGGGAATCCGGCATGGCTGCGCGAGGCCGGCATTGGCTTGCCAGTCGTCACTGAAATTCCGGGAACAACTATTTTGGTTGCGCGCGATCACAGGTTTATTGGCGCCATTCATATTGCCGACCAGGTGCGCCGCGAGGCCGCTCAAGCAATCCGCGAACTTCAGGAAATGGGGTTACAAATTGAGTTGCTCACCGGCGATTCGGCCGCATCCGCTAAGGCGGTTGCAGAGAGCATCGGAGTGACTCAAGTTTCGAGCGAATTGCTCCCAGACCAAAAGTCCGCCCGTGTGGATGAGCTAATTCAATTGGGCCGAACCGTGACAATGATCGGTGACGGCATCAATGATGCTCCAGCGCTTTCTCATGCGCATATCGGCGTGGCAATGGGCAGCGGAACGGAAGTCGCGCATGCCAGCGCGAATGTACTTCTAATTGGAAACGACTTAGGCAGATTTGTCGACACACTCAAAACGGCACGCTGGTGCCGAGCCATTATTTTTCAGAATTTTTATGGAACTCTGGCTGTCGACGCCCTGGGCATTGCCCTGGCAGCCATAGGTGTGATCAATCCGCTTCTGGCAGCGTTCATCCATGTGTCCTCCGAACTGGCGTTTATCCTAAACTCGACGCGTCTGCTTCCCCGCCTCGCGGGGCACGCACACGCCAGGTGAGTATCTTCTGTGGGCAAAGCCATGTTCGGACTATCTCGGGACGAGACCGGATCGGCAGAAGCTGATATGTTGTGCCTGCTTTTCGAGGATCTGCGAGCTCCCGGCGAGCTAACCGTACTGGCGCAAATCGTAACGTACAGGAATCCGAACTAACATGGTGGAGCATGGCGTAAACGGCAGTTGGCGCGATCCGGTTCTGATTAACACGATCGGCCACAGCGCGGGCGTCCTGCTGTTTGGCCTGATCATTGCTCTGCTCATCCGCGATTGGCGCACTCACGGAATGCGCCGGACGAAGCTATCGCTGGCAGCCGCTTTACTGGCCTTTGGCTGGAATATCGGCTCTTTGATCGTGCTTGCGTCGCATGATCCTGCATTGATCGAGTTTGTAGCCACGGCAAGCTTTTCGATGCTGAGCCTGCTTCCGGCGATTCTCTTACAAGTCGCAGTCCATGGACAGCACCGCGTTGTTGTCGCGGCCGGCTATGTTGTCAGCGCGAGTGCAGTCACCCTGCATTTTTGCGAACCGTTTTTTTTAAGTACCGGCCTGCATCAGGCGGGTCTGGTTTCCGTCGTGTTTGGCTTTGGCGTCCTCACCATCACGGCATTTCTGCTTGGATTCAAACGTGGAGCCGAAAGACCGGAATGGATTTCTCTCGGTTGCCTCCTGCTGTTCACCAGCTCCTTCTTGCATTTTGGTTACCAGCACTTCAGTTCCCTGTGGGCGGCGGAAATTACCTGGCATCATATCGGAATTCCCGTAGCGTTGATTGTCCTTTTGGGAGATTATCGGTTTCTCCTACTCGATACCTTTATTCGATTTTTGGTCAATACTGGTCTCGCTGCCGTCTACATTGCTGCCGTACTAGTGGTTAGTCAGAAATTTCAACTGTGGGATCTCATCCGGCCGAGTATGTTTCTGACCGGGATCGCTCTGGTCGCACTTTGCCTGTTGCTCATCTCATTTGCTTATGTCAGAAATTCCTTGCAGGCTTGGGTGAGCCGGGTCATTTTGCGGCGGCACAACGTGGATGATTGTTCGAGGGCTATCGTAAATCTGGCGTCGCCCGCGCGTTCTGAGGAAGAGCTCCTCGCGCAAGCGGGTCAGCAGATAGCCGATCACCTGGAGGCCGAGCGCTTCGCAATCGTCGCCGAACCGAGGGTCCGGAGCGCGTCTCTAAGACCCTCGGTGCTATTCGGCGAATACGATCGCGACGGATTTCCACGCGACGACTTCCACGCCGAAGTGCAACTTCCGCTCCGATTCTCGAGCGGCGATGGTCGTTACCTCATACTCGGATCCCGGCGCGGCGGCAGAAGATATCGCAGTGACGATCTCGACGATATGCGCCGGCTGGGCGCCGCGATTGTGGAGCAGGTCGAACGCTTTCGAGCCGAGGAATTGAGGCGGCTGGTGAACCAGGCGGAATTGCGTGCTCTGCAAGCTCAGATCAACCCGCATTTTCTTTTTAATGCGCTCAATACGCTCTACGGCACCATTGACCGAGGTTCGCGAGAGGCACGGCGCATGTTAATCAATTTGGCTGAAATTTCGCTATTTTCTACGGGGGCATCGGGCAGTCATACCGTTGTCCGAAGAACTCCGAATCGTCGAGGCATACCTCGAGATCGAAGCTATACGATTGGGAGACCGCCTGGAAACAGAGTTGATCATCAGCGACTCGGTCCGATCGACCTTGATTCCCATCCTTTCCATCCAGCCGTTGGTCGAAAACGCCGTGAAACATGGCGTCACCGCGAAAAAGGGACGCGGCCGGGTCTCGGTAAGAGCGGAGAAGGTCGCCGCCGGTTTGCGGATAAGCATCGAGGATACAGGGTTGGGATTCGAACGAAGTCAAACCCGACCGCAAGAGGACCGGTTTTGGGCTCGAGAACGTCCGCCGCCGCTTATCGCTATGTTATGGATCGTCCGCCCAATTACGAATTCAGTCGAGTGAAGCCGGAGCGACCGTAAGCTTTCTGGTCCCTGATCAGGCACCCATCGAATACGCTGCCGCAGAGGTAGAAGTGGAACCTAATCCGCTTATCACCTGAAATCATCCGTTGGTGCCTCGAAAATGGTCCGCCCAGGGATAAATAGTAGTCGCGCAGGACAGCATGAGTGTAAAGCTAGCTTGGTGCCTCTTCTACGCGCACTCATTGTCGATGATGAGCCGGTGGCCCGGAAGGTGCTTCGCGAAGAATTGGAGTTGCTGGATTCGGTGGACATCGTCGGCGAGGCGGACAACGGTGGAGAGGCGCTCTCAAAAATCTCGTCACTCAGACCCGATGTCGTTTTTCTCGACATTCAAATGCCTGTCATGGGCGGCTTCGAACTGCTGGATCATTTGAACGGTGGACATTTGCCGGCCGTCATCATGGTAACCGCGTACGATCAACACGCCATCCAGGCTTTTGAAGCAGGAGCTGTCGATTACCTGCTGAAACCGGTCAGCCAACAGCGCCTCCTGCAGGCTGTCGAGCGGGCAAAACGAATGGCGCGCAGTCCTCTCGATGCCGCCGAGAATCTCGCCCAACTGCAAGACCTCTCTTCGGCTGTCCGGCAAGCATTACCCAGGGTCACGAAAATCGTCGGAAAGTTCAACGAAGAGTACTTTCTCCTCAGTCCCGATGAGGTGCTTGCTTTTCAAGCCGACGGAGACACTACCTGGATCGTTACATCCAAGCAGCGGTACGCCGCCACTCAAAACCTGCGGGCTATTGAAGAGCGATTACAAGATTACGGGTTCCGCCGAATTCATCGAAACGCTCTCGTGAACATCGAGAAGATTCGAAAGATGAGCATGATCACCAGCCAGCGCTGGCTAGTGACTCTCAACAATGGCCAGGAATTTATCGTTAGCAAGCGCCAGGCGAAGAACGTACGCGACGTCTTGAATTGGTAATCTTGGCTTGCCCGTTTGCCGGTGGAAGTAGTTCGCTGGTGACTTTTTCCTGCCCGCCGATCAGATTGTGCTAGAAGGCATTCCTGTTTTCCTCGGACAATGCAGGAATGATGAAGCTCGCCTGGGTTTTCTGTGTTTGCGTCGCACTCGCGTTCAATTGCGCACCCAGCGGTTACGCTCAGTCGGTCAGTGGCTCGGGAAACCTGCGGGGCTCGCTTTTGGACCCTTCGGGGGCGGCTATCAAGGGCGGCACTGTCGAGATTCAAAATCCGGTGTCCGGGTACACTCGAACTGTTCTTACCGATGCGCAGGGAAACTTTGAATTCCCTAACGTGCCGTTCAACAATTACCACTTGAGCGCATCGGCTTCCGGATTTCAGAACGTGGCGCAGGACGTAGATGTGCGCTCGGCGGTGCCGCTCGAGGTGAAAATCAGCCTGAAGATCGGCGCCGCAACGACCACAGTGAACGTAGAAGCGGGCGGAGACCTGGTGGAAACCGAGCCCACCACGCATACGGACGTCGATCGAGGGCTGTTCCAAAAGCTTCCGCTGGAAAGCCAATCTTCCTCGCTCAGCTCACTCGTCACGCTCGCCTCGCCAGGCGTAGCCGCTGATTCGAACGGCCTGTTCCACGGGCTTGGTGATCATGCTTCGAACTCGTTCTCTCTCGATGGCCAGCCGATAACGGATCAGCAAAGCAAAGTCTTCTCAAACCAGATTCCCGTGGACGCGGTTCAATCGATGGAAGTGATCGAGGGCGCACCTCCGGCCGAATATGGCGACAAAACGAGCCTCGTGATCGTAGTGAACACACGCTCCGGGATTGGCATCACCCAGCCGCATGGCGATGTGACTGCGTCCTACGGTACGTTTGGCACCTCAAATGGCGCCGTGGATCTCGCGTATGGAGGCCAGAGCTGGGGCAATTTCATTTCTGCCAATGGACTCAACACCGGCCGCTTCCTCGACCCCCCGGAGTTTACTGTCATGCACGCGAAAGGCAATCAAGAGAACGTGTTCGATCGCGTCGATTTTAA
This sequence comes from Bryobacteraceae bacterium, assembly GCA_039583505.1. Taxonomy (GTDB): domain Bacteria; phylum Acidobacteriota; class Terriglobia; order Bryobacterales; family Bryobacteraceae; genus Bog-105. The sequence continues at coordinate 10,120 of JAVKSW010000039.1, forward strand.
ACCTTCCGATGCCGATACGATTAATGTAAATCTGCAGTTCACGCGGTCCTGGTTCCAGACGCCGAATTCGTACGATGCGCAAGATGCAACCGCCTGGTCGGGTCTTGTGGCCGATAACGGCGGTCTCGGTCCGAATAGCCTGCCGGTAGGCCCTGCCGATCAGCGTTCGCAAATTAGAACCTTCAACATTGCACCGACCTGGACGCGTTTGCTCAGCCCGCACGCTGTTCTCACGTTCGGCGGCTTTGCCCGGCAGGACCAATTCAATTACTACCCGAGCGACAATCCTTTCGCGGATCTTTCTCCAGGGCTGCAGCTTGAAAGCGTCGGCCAAAATCGCAGGCTGACCAACCTTGGACTGCGCTCCGATGTCTCAGTGGTGAAAGGCATTCACAACATTAAAGCCGGAGTTACTTACGAGGACACGATCCTCACGGAAAGAGACAGCTTTGGAATAGTCGATCCGACCTTGAACGCTGCCTGCTTGAATGCGGATGGTAGCCCTTATACGGGTGCAGATATAAATGACCCTTCGCAGTGCGGCGGGACGCTGTCACCGAGTCCGACGTTTGTGCCGACTCTCGCGTGCATCGATCTGACCAGAACGGGATCGCTGCCTGGCTCCGATGGTTGCCCCGGCTCCAGCAGCGCAAGCTACCCGTTTCAAGGGCATGCCGACATCAGGGAAGTGGCGCTCTACATCCAGGACACGATCAACTTGAAGAACTGGACATTCAATCTTGGAATTCGAGGTGACATCTATCACGGCCTCACGAAGGCTACTCAAGCGGAACCCCGTCTCGGAATCGCTTATAACATCAAGCCCAGCAATACTGTATTGCGAGTCTCCTACGCGCGCACGCTGGAAACGCCGTTCAACGAAAACCTTGTCCTTTCCAGCACGGGCTGTAATGATCCGGTTGTCAACGCGCTTCAATCGGCCACTCAGGGTTACCCCTGCTCCACCGTGCCGCTGAGTCCCGGCACGCGCAACGAATTCCACGTCGGTATTGAGCAAGCATTCGGACGGTACTTTGTGGTGGATGGCGAATACATTTGGAAATACACAGACAGGGCCTATGATTTCAGCGTTTTTGGAAACACGCCGATCTTTTATCCCATCGAGTGGGCAAAATCCAAAATACCGGGTTTCGCAATTCGGGGAACCGTGCCGAACTTTCACGGCCTGACGGCGTTTGTCGTGATGTCATCGGTCGCGGCGCGCTTTTTCGGGCCGCAAGTCAGCGGTATTGGTGTCACTCCTACTTCGGTAGGCACCGGCGGCGTGTTCCGTATCGATCACGACGAAATATTTAACCAGACAACGCACTTGCAATATCAGCCCTGGAAAAATGGCCCATGGTTCAGCTTCAATTGGCGTTATGACAGCGGCCTCGTTGCAGGCGCCGTGCCCTGTGCAGGAGGCAATTGCGCGAACGGGCCAAACGGGACGGATGGCATCGTGGATGTCACCGGGCTGACTCCGGATCAACAATTCCAGGCGGGACTCTTTTGCGGCTCAGCACACGCAGGTCCAACCACTCCCATCAGTCCGACGGGCCTCTGCGCCGCTTCCCAGTACGGCTCGACTCTTTTGAAGATTCCCGCCGCCGGTACGGAAGACGACGATCACAACCCACCGCGCGTCGCCCAGCGACACCTGTTTGACTTCGCCGTCGGCGATGACAACCTGTTTCACGCTGACAGATACAAATGGAGCGCACGG
>JAVKSW010000040.1:0-11765 GCA_039583505.1 Bryobacteraceae bacterium
GTTACAGGCGCAAACCCAAATGGGTGATGCCGCTAAACCGCCACTGCCTGGGCAGTCCTAGGAAAGCCGCATGTATTTTACTGATCTTTTCATCCGCCGCGCTATCACAACCACGTTGTTGATGGCCGGCATCCTGATCTTTGGCCTGATCAGCTATTTCAGTCTGCCGGTCAGCAATCTTCCTGTCGTCGAATATCCGACCATCCAGGTTTCCGCGTCCCTTCCGGGTGCCAATCCGGACATTATGGCGTCCTCCGTCGCCACGCCTCTGGAAGCGGAGTTTTCGACGATTGCCGGAATCAACAGCATGTCGTCTTCGAGCTCGCTCGGATCGACCGACATCACTCTACAGTTCGACTTGAGCCGCAACATCGATGCCGCGGCTCAGGACGTGCAAGCGGCCATCGCGCGCGCGCAGGGAAACCTGCCGACCAACATGCCGTCTCCGCCCGCCTATTCGAAGGTGAACCCGGCGGAGCAGCCCATCATGTACATCACGGTATCGTCGAAGACCATGTCTCCTTCGCAGCTCGACGAATATGCCGAGACGATTATGGCTCGCCGAATCTCAATGACCAGTGGAGTGGCGCGCGTGCAGGTGTTTGGATCCCAGAAATATGCGGTACGCGTTCAGGCGGATCCGGAGAAGCTCGCCTCGCGCCAAATCGACCTCGAGCAAGTGCGAAATTCTCTGGCGACCGGCAGCCTCAATCTGCCTGTCGGCGAATTGTACGGCGCTGCCAAGGCGTACACGGTTCAAGCCAACAGCCAGCTCACATCGGCGGCGCAGTTTTCGCGGCTTATCGTCGCTTATCATAACGGAAACCCGGTACATCTGGACGAGCTCGGCAACGTCTTCGATAGCGTCAGCAACGACAAGACCGCTTTCTGGATCAACGGCGGCCCCAGCATCGTTCTGGCAGTGCAAAAACAGCCTGGCTCGAATACCATCCAGGTAGCGGATGCGGTAAAAACATTGCTGCCCGTCATGCAGCAGTCCATGCCCGCCGGCATTGCAATAGGCCGCGCATTCGATGCCTCGCAAAACATTCGCGAATCCATCGCGGACGTGAAATTCACGCTGCTTCTGACCATCTGCCTGGTCATTCTGGTCATCTTCGTCTTTTTGCGCAACGTTTCGGCAACCGCTATCCCCAGCCTCGCGGTTCCACTCTCGTTGCTCGGCACCTTTGCCGCCATGAAACTGCTCGGCTTCACCATCGACATGCTTTCCATGATGGCGATGACGCTTTCCGTCGGATTCGTCGTGGACGACGCCATCGTCATGCTCGAAAACATTGTCCGGCACATGGAAATGGGTAAATCGCGCATGCAGGCCGCCTTTGAAGGTGCGCGCGAAGTCGGCTTCACCATCGTCTCGATGACCGTCTCGCTGGTCGCCGTGTTTATTCCCGTGTTATTTTTGGGCGGAATTATCGGTCGCCTGCTGCGCGAGTTCTCCATCACCATCGCCGTAGCGGTGCTCATCTCCGGACTCATTTCGCTCACCCTCACGCCCATGTTGTGCAGCCGTTTTCTGCGCCATGAAGAGCACCCCCGCGGTGGTTTCTATCGCTGGTCGGAAAATTTCTTCGACTGGCTGAACGATACCTATCGTCGCACCTTGCAGATTGTCCTGCGGCATCGCCCGGTGACCTTACTGGCCAGCATTGTCCTGACCGTTGCAACCGTGTATCTGTTTGTCGTAATGCCCAAGGGCTTTATGCCGGTCGTCGATCAGGGCTTCGCCTTCGGGGGAGACGAGGCCGCGCAGGATGCCTCTTTTGACGAGATGGTGCGCCTCCAGACGCGCGTGAATGCAATTCTCGGCAAGAATCCCTGGATCGAATCCTATGGCTCCGGTATCGGCATGGCAGGTAGCCAAAACCAGGGCTTTGTGTTTGCCTCCCTCAAGCACGACAAGCGTCGCCCGCATGTGAACGCAATCATCGGTCAGCTTGAGCAGCAGTTTATGGCCATTCCGGGCATTATGGTCTTTTTGCAGTCTCCGCCGCTCATCACCCTGGGCCAGAATGAAGGCCGTAGCGAGTATTCGGTGGCCTTGCAGGACGCCGACACGACAGAGCTCTATAAGTGGGCCCCCGTGCTCGAAGCCAAGCTTCACTCCATCCCGGAGTTAGCGGACATCTACAGCGATTTGCGCTTGAGCAGCCCGCGCTTGGACGTTGATATCGATCGCAACCGTGCGCTGGCCGTCGGCGTAACTCCCGACGCGATCGCGAATACGCTTTACGATGCATACGGCAATCGCCGGGTCACCACCATCCAGACCGCGGCCAATCAATACGACGTTCTTTTGGAGGTGTTGCCGGAGTATCAGCGTAACCCCGCGGCGCTTCGAGATCTGTACATTCGTTCCAGCCAGAACAAGATGGTTCCCCTCTCCGCTGTTGCGCAATTGAAACAAACCGTGGCTCCGCTCAGTGTCAATCACATCGGGCAGCTTCCGGCTGTGAACTTCCAGTTCAATGTCAAGCCGGGCGTCGCGTTGAGTCAGGCCACCAAGCTGATCGACAACGCGGCTCGACAGATTGGGATGCCGGACACCGTCAGCTTTAGTTACCAGGGCACGGCCGCAGCCTTTCAAAGCTCAGTCCGCGGGCTCGGAATCCTGCTGATTATCGCCGTCCTGGTGATCTATCTCGTCCTGGGAATCTTGTACGAGAGCTTTATCCATCCGATTACCATCCTTTCGGGACTTCCCGCGGCCGGTTTGGGGGCGCTGCTGACCTTGCTGCTTTTCCACGAAGAGTTGAATCTGTATTCGTTCGTCGGTATCATTTTGCTGCTCGGCATCGTGAAGAAGAACGCCATCATGATGATCGATTTTGCAATAGCTGCGCAGCGCAAGGAAGGGAAATCTCCGGAGGAAGCAATCTTCGAGGGCTGCTTGCAGCGCTTCCGCCCCATCATGATGACCACCATGGCCGCCCTGCTCGGCACGTTGCCCATCGCTTTCGGCACCGGCGCCGGCGGGGAAGCGCGCCGTCCACTCGGTATCGCGGTTGTCGGCGGACTCGTGGTCTCGCAGCTTCTGACCCTCTACATCACGCCTGTGATTTACTTGTACCTGGAGCGGTTCCAGACAAGTCGCCGTTCCCCAAAGCCGGAGCGCCGTGCGGTCGAGCTTTGGCCAGGCGAAGGAAGCCTCGTCAAGCAATAGCTTCCTGCTTATCTTTTTTTACAGAATGTTGATCGCCCGCGCCGCCAGAATCGCGACGGTGCCAAGCGAAATACAGCTTTGAATCATCATCAGTAGCTTGGCCCAGCGGGAGAGCACGGGCACATCGGTAGGGGAAAATGCCGCGCTGGTGTTGAAGGCCAGAAATAGATAATCGACAAATCCGGGTTTCCACGCAGGGTCCGCCAGTTCCGATCCAGGTTGTAATGTCATCTGTGGAAATAGAAACGCGCCCTCGCTGTGAGACGGCCGCAGGTCTCGCTTATGCGGACCTCCCGCATCCAGCCGCCAGTACCAGGATGCGAACACAAGTACATTGCTTGCCCAGATCGCTACTGCGGAGCGCAATAGCTCCTGTGGGACCGCTCGCTTTTCAAGTAGCGCCCCGATCAAAGCGCCGAGCGACCAGATGATCGCCACGGTAATCACGCTGAGAAGCGTAGCGCCGAGAGCAAAGTTCAGTCGCACTCTGCCAGCGACGTGGGAAATGATGGTGGGCACCAGCAGGATTGCCACTACCACGAGAAAGAGCCACGTCGGTCCCGGCGTCAGGCGCTCCGGGAGCGACCAATAGAGCGCCGTGATTCCTAAGAGTGCCACCACCGCCGGCCAGCGCGGCTCTCGCCTCACTGGTTGAGCTGGGGTAGTCAAATCAACCGCCATACCTGAATCGACGAGTGTACGACGAACCTCTCTGCGAAACCCGCGATGACATTCTGAAGTTATGCGACTGAAGATTGTTCAGGCGGGAGAGGCGGTGCTGAGGCAACCGGCGAGACCGCTCAGTGCGGCCGAGATTTCCAGCCGCGAGATTCAAGACCTGATCGAATGGATGCGCGAGACCCTGTACGACGCGCCTGGTGTTGGCCTTGCTGCTCCGCAGATCGGCATGGGCCTGCAACTCGCCGTCATCGAAGATAAACCCGAGTACACCCGCGATGCTCCAGCCGAGGTGCTGAAGCAACGTGAGCGAAAACCGGTTCCTTTTCACGTGATTATCAATCCGAAGATCGCGCCGGAGCGCGGCGCGGAGCCGGAGTTCTTCGAAGGGTGCCTGAGCCTCGCTGGTTTCACCGCCGTGGTGCGCCGTGCGCGGACAGTGAAAGTGGAGTGCCTCGATCATCGTGGCCAGCAACAGGTGATTCATGCTTCGGGCTGGTACGCCCGCATCCTGCAACACGAAATCGACCATCTCGCGGGCACGCTCTATATCGATCGCATGCACACACGCACATTGATGACCGTGGATAATTTCAACCGTTTCTGGAAAAATAAGCCAATTGCCGAAGCTTTGCAGCTAGCCGGACGGAAACGATAGCTGCGCTTCCCCGTCACTGTTTGTCGAAAATTGCCTCAGCTCGGGATAACGGTCCATCAGCGATTCGGGCGCGGCAATCGGCTCGCCTTTTAAAATCGATGAGATTTCGAGAGCGTTGACCACTGCCTTTCCCAGGTAATGATTGTTCGTCACGACGTAGGTGTCTTTGGTCGAGTGCTCCACGGTTTTAATCCGGTCGAGCCAGGGATCGAGCTCATTCACCGAATACAGATAGTCATACCGCTCGCCGACATGCTTGTTCTCGGTAAACCAGCTTTGGTAATTGCGGCCATGAAGCCGCACGTACCCGGTGGCCGATGTCGCGAGAGCACTCGGCTTAATCGATCTCTTGAAAAGAGGTTGATCGATGTTGCATAAGCCGAGATCCATCTGCTCCAGGATGTCGAGCGTGCCAGGCTCGCTCCAGCTTGCGTGCCGAATCTCGAGCACCAGCGGATACTCGGCAAATTGCGCGCGCAGCCTTGCCACGTAATTGCGGTTTTCGTCGTTGTTGCGGAATGCCCACGGAAATTGCAGCAGCAGCGCCCCTAAACGACCCGCTTCCACCAAAGGCGCGAGTCCGTCTTTAAACTCCTGTTCGTCCGCGGCCGTGGCGTTGCGCTCGTGCGTGAAGCCGCGCCACAATTTCGCCGTAAAGCGGAAATGACTATTTTGTTCAACTCTTTCCACCCAGGTAGCCGCCATCTTGACCGTGAGGGGCCGGTAAAACGACACGTTGATCTCAATCGCATCGAAATAGGTGGCCAGAAAACTCAGCTCGTGAAAGCCGCGCGGCTTCTTGGCCGGATAAACGATTCCCCACCAGTCTTTGTATGCCCACCCCGCTGGCCCGATTCGCGTCACCGTCTAGCGTGTTATGGATCGCTCGTAGTTGTAGGCGATGCGGAACATGGTGGCTTCGTCGAAATGCTTCGTAAAGATTTGCAGGCCGATCGGCAGGCCCTCCGACGATTCGCCGCAAGGAACGCTCATGCAGGGTACGCCCGAAAGATCGCCTGTCAACGTATAGACGTCGGATAAATACATCGCGAGCGGGTCATCCACTTTCTCGCCGATTTTGAAAGCGGTAAAGGGCGATATTGGGGTGATGAGCGCGTCTACTTGCTCGAACGCGTCGCTGAAATCGCGAGCGATGAGCGCGCGAACCTGCTGTGCTTTGCGATAGTACGCTTCGTAGTATCCGGCGCTAAGAACGTACGTTCCCAGCATGATGCGTCGCTTCACCTCGGGACCGAAGCCGCAGCCGCGCGTATTGCGATACATCTCTGAAAGTGTGTCCCCGTCGGCTCGCGTCGAGTAGCGAACCCCGTCGTAGCGGGCGAGATTCGAGCTCGCTTCGGCCGTCGCAATGATGTAGTAGCAGGAGAGCGCATATTTCGTGTGCGGCAAGCTGATCTCGTGGATGCTGCAACCCAGCTTTTCGAGCTGCTTGATCGCGGCATGGATCGTGTCGCCGGTTTCCGAAGCAAGACCCTCGAAATACTCTCTCGGCAGTCCCAGCCGCAAACCTCTCACCGGATGCTTCATGAACGCGTGATAGTCGTCCACCGGCGCGAAGGCCGATGTCGAATCCAGCTCATCGCGCCCGGCCATGGCGCGCAACACCGTGGCCGCATCTTCCACGTTGCGCGCGAAAGGTCCAACGTGATCGAGCGAGCTTGCGAACGCCACCAGCCCATAGCGAGAAACACGTCCGTAGGTGGGCGTCACCCCGACCACGCCACAGAAACTGGCGGGCTGGCGGATAGATCCGCCTGTATCGGATCCGAGGGCAACCACCGCCGTGCCTTGCGCCACGGCCGCCGCAGAGCCGCCGCTGGAGCCCCCCGGTACGCGATCAAGCGCTTTGGGATTGCGAACCGGACCGAACGCCGAGTTCTCATTCGAAGAGCCCATCGCAAACTCATCGCAATTGGTCTTGCCGATCACAATTGCACCTTCCGCCTCCAGACGGAAGACAGCGGTGGCGTCATACGGAGGAATATAGCGGTCGAGAATCCGCGAGCCGCAGGTGGTGCGCAGGCCCTTGGTAACGATCACATCTTTTACGGCCAGCGGCACGCCCGCCAGCGTTCCGATGTAACCGTTTTCCTTCGCGACCTCCTCATCCACTTTCGCCGCTGCCTTCAGCGCGCGTTCGGGCGAGAACGTGAGAAAAGCGTTGGTAGCTGCATTCTCGCGTTGCGCGAACTGAAGGGCCGCTTGAGCCAGTTCCGTTGCGGAGAATTGTTTCTTGAGCAGACCTTCGCGGACCGCGGACACGCTGAGCGAGGGCAGATCCATTCCCGCCGCGCTCACCGTTCGATCACCTTCGGCACTTTAAAGTACCCGGCGCCCATAGCTGCGGCGTTCGCGAGCGCTTCCTGATTCGTCAATGGTGTGTGCGGGACGTCTTCACGCAGGGTCGCCGTCTCGTCTGCCTCATACAGCACTTGCGCCATCGGTTCAACATTGCTCGTGTCCAGCGCGTTGAGCTGTTCGATATGCGTGAGGATCTGCCCCAGATCGTGAGACATGCGGCGGACTTCTTCATCGGACAGCCGCAGGTTCGCCAAATCGGCGACATAGCGTACTTCTTTATCGGATAGATTCAACCCGTACCATTCCTGCGCGAAAGTCGATATACCTTCTTTAGCACAGGATCGAGGATGCGCTCCGCTTCATCGTCGGCCAAATTGCGCGATTCGGCGCGTTGCGCCTGACGGCGCGGAACTCCAATCCGAAACTCGAGATCCACGATGTTGTCGTTGCCCGTCAGCTTGCGAAGACGCGTTAAAATCTGGCCGCTCAACGCATGCAGTTGCTTCTGCCAAATCGCGTCCTCCACTTCGACTACCAGCGTCGTGCGGACCAGTTTCAGCCGCGAAGTGTGCGTGGCAATCGCCTTGCCCACCGCCGCAGGCCATACGGCGCGTGCAATATCCTCGTCGCTCAGGAGCTCCCGCGAGATTTTCTTGTTCTTTATGAGCCGGGCAGCGCTTTCCATACAGCGGAAATTCCTGGACTGCAGGAGAACAGCGGGGAAGGGAAGAGAGCGATTCCGAGTCTAGCACGCGGGCAAAAGTATCTAACTCGCCGCGCCAAGCTCAGCCTGAATCGCATCCGCAATGCGACCCGTCCACCTGTCTACTTGCTCGTCCGTCCCGGCTTCAATCATCACGCGCGCAAGCGGTTCGGTTCCGGAGAATCGCACCAGCACGCGGCCGCTGTCGCCAAACTCCCGTTCCGCGGCTTGGATCAACGCCTGCACCGAATCGAGTTCGGAAAGCGGGCGCTTCGTTTTCACGCGAATATTCACAAGTTTCTGCGGAAACGTCTTCACTTCATCCGAAAGCACGTCCAGCGGCTGACCGGTATCGCGAACGATCTCCATTACGCGCAGAGCCGTCAGCAAACCGTCGCCCGTGGTCGCGTATTCCGAAAAAATAATGTGTCCCGATTGCTCGCCGCCCAGAACCGCGCCGCGCTTCAGCATCTCCTCGAGAACGTATTTGTCCCCGACTGGTGTGCGAAGCATCTGAATTCCGTGCTTCTTTAACGCTTTCTCCAGGCCGATGTTCGACATGACGGTCGCGACAACCAGGTTGCCCGCCAGTTTCCCGGCGCGTCGCAATGCCGAGCCGGCCAGAAAAAGCACGCCATCTCCATCCACGATCCTGCCCTTCGGGCCTACGAACAGCGCACGATCGGCATCGCCATCGAACGCCACGCCCAAATCCGCCTCGATTTCTACTACGCGGCGCTGAAGAGCTTCGAGATGGAGAGAACCGCAATTCAAATTGATGTTCCGGCCGTCGGGTGAGCAGTGAATCCACTCCACCTGAGCACCCAGTCTTTCGAATAGTCCGGGCGCCACCTCGGTGGCCGAACCGTTCGCGCAATCGATCACCACTCGCAAAGGGACATCGCCGTGAACAGTATTCGCCAGGTAATCGGAGTAGAGGTTATCCAAGCTGTCATCGACGTTGAGACTTTTGGGAACCGCTTCTTCGCCCGTCCCGAGCCAATCGGCGATCAGACGCTCCAACTCCAATTCGACATCGTCTGCCAGCTTGTATCCCGAATGGCCGATGATCTTCAGCCCATTGTCGTGATACGGGTTGTGTGAAGCCGAAATCATCACGCCCGCCACGAACGGACCGCTTCGCGTCAGGTAAGCGACTCCCGGAGTGGTGATAATCCCCGCAAAGCGAGCCGACACCCCGGTGCGCGCCAGCCCTCCAGCGACTTGAGCAGCTAGCCACGGACCGCTCTCACGCGTATCCATACCGATAAGAACTTCCGCCGGACCGTCGCCCGAAACGGCATGCGCTCCCTCACCCGCGCCGGAAGCGGCAGCCTTGCGCGCCCACTTGCCCAACGCCACACCCACCGCGTGCGCGGTTCTGGCATCCAGCGGCGGCTCGCCCGCTACGCCCCGAATTCCGTCAGTTCCGAAAAGCTGTCTCGACAAAACTCTTCCCCGTTGGCCGTGAAAACCTCAACCCATGGTATACGCCGGCGCTCCACTTCCGATGCCGGCTGCCGGATCCCCCGCAAATGTCCCCAATCCCTTAAATCGGCCCAGGGATTAGAATCGTTAGGGGAAAAGGATGAACATCTCGGTCAAGAGCGAATATGCGCTCAAGGCTGTATTCGACCTCGCCTCGCAATACCTGACAGTCCGCAACGGGCCGGTACCCATGCAGCCGGTAAAGATCGCCGATATCGCCAAGCGTCAAAGAATTCCTCAGAAGTTCTTGGAGCTGATTCTGGCCGGTCTTAAACAGAGCGGGTTTGTGGATTCGCGTCGTGGGGCCGAAGGCGGCTACCTGTTGGCCCGCACCCCCGACGCGATCACGGTCGGAGATGTCCTCCGCGCCGTCGAAAACGTAAAGGCGTTCTCGCATGGCGCCGCGGACGATCCCTTTGCCGATATCTGGCACCGCGTCGATACCGCCGTTTCCGACGTCCTGGACCAAACTACCTTCGCCGAACTGGCGCGCAGCTGGCAGGAAAAGCATACGCAGTACGTCCCCAACTGGGAAATTTGAAAGGAAGCTCTTGTTCTTTCAGGACAACTCATACAGCATCGGCCGCACTCCGCTTGTCAAACTGAATCGCGTCGTCGATGGCGCCCGGGCCACCGTTCTCGCAAAAATTGAAGGCCGCAATCCTTCCTTTTCCGTCAAGTGCCGGATCGGCGCTTCGATGGTCTGGGATGCCGAGAAACGAGGCGTTCTGAAGCCCGGCATGGAAATCGTGGAGGCCACCAGCGGAAATACCGGAATCGCGCTGGCGTTTGTCGGCGCTGCCCGCGGTTATCCGGTGACCCTGATGATGCCCGACACCATGAGCCTGGAGCGGCGCAAGGTTCTGAAGGTCCTCGGCGCGAAGCTGGTGTTGACCGAAGGCGCCAAGGGCATGGGCGAAGCGATCATCAAGGCAGAAGAGCTCCGCGCCGCCGACCCTCAGCGGTACTTCATTCCCGGTCAATTCGACAACCCCGCCAATCCGCGCATCCACTTCGAAACCACCGGCCCGGAGATTTGGGAAGATACCGGCGGCAACGTCGACGTGCTGGTCTCGGCCGTTGGCACCGGTGGAACCATTACGGGCGTCTCCCGCTACATCAAACACGAGAAGAAACACCCGTTGATCTCGATTGCTGTCGAACCGGCAACCAGCGCCGTCATCACTCAAACCCGGAATAAGCAACCGTTCAAGGCCGGCTCCCACAAAATTCAGGGGATTGGCGCCGGGTTCATCCCGGCCACCCTCGACCTTTCCATAGTGGATCGGGTCGAACAGGTCACAAACGAGGAGTCAATCGAAATGGCCAAGCGCTTGGCCATGGAGGAGGGCCTTCTGAGCGGCATCTCGTGCGGCGCCGCGGCGGCAGCGGCGGTGCGGGTCGCCAAACAGCCCGACATGGCCGGGAAAACGCTCGTCGTGATCCTGCCCGATGCCGGAGAACGTTACCTCAGTTCCCCGCTTTTCGAGGGCATGTTCGATTAGTTTTTTCGAAAAACCCGGCGACGCGCGTAACCTCTTCCGAAATTACATCGTTATAAAGGTACATCCCCGTAACGAAAGCGGGCGCTTCACCCCTATACCCGAAACCCCAAGCGCCCGCACCCCTCCCTCAAGAGCGTGCAACCCCGCCGCACCGAGCCGCGACCAAAGGAAGCGGTTACATATGCCAAGGAACCGACTGCAACAAGCCACTAGTAGGGAGTTGGTAGCGCTAAGGGGAATCGAACCCCTATTTAAGCCTTGAGAGGGCTCCGTCCTAACCGTTAGACGATAGCGCCGTAGGGGTGGGCATTCCCAGTATATCCGCTTCGTTTGCGGATAATCCTACAGGGCCACGGGCATCGGCAGGGCGCATTTCGCCAATGCCCGTGCAATCAGCGCAATCGCTTCCGGTTCCGCAACAGACTTGGCAATCGAAGTTTCCAGGACCAGCATGCTCCGGGCGCGCTCCAGCATCTTCTTCTCGCGGAAGGAGAGTGGTTTTCCGAGCTGAATGATCAAAAGCGCCTTGAAGACTTCGGCGATTTCGAGCAAACTGCCGCCCTTCATCCGATCCGAGTTCTCCTTGAAGCGGTCCTTCCAATCCTGGGCGCAGCAAGGCCGCCCGGCCGAAAGGTAGGTCAGCACGCGATTGATTTCGCTGCATTTGGTGACCTTGCGCAAGCCCACATCGCCCGCGTGTGAGAACGGCACCATCACTGTCATACTGTTCGGCGAAAGCCGCAGAAGGTAGAACCGCTCCTGCTGGGCGCCGAACGAACGCGAGCTGATGTTCTCAATCGTTCCCACCCCGTGATTCGGATAGACCACCTTTTCGCCGACCTGAAAGCCCACTCGAGGACCTCTTTCTTCGGAATATTGCCCGATCCGTAACAGTGATACAGACCGAATATTAAACCGCATTAAGGTCACCGGTCAAGTAGAAAGACGAGCCTTCACTCCCGAGAGGTGGTGTACGGCCGAAACGATAAATTGCTCAGTGACTGATCAATTTAGTGGCCATTTCCACCCTACTAGGGTGTTTCGGGTGTGGAGGACTACGAACCCATGGCTCTGCCGGAATACCCCGGGTATACTGTCCCTCATAGAGCCATTACTGTAGACAGCCGTTCCCCCGTCGCGACAACGGCTGGGGAGAGCGTATGCGAAATCATTCCTTCATTTGGTTGCTGTTCTTCTCCTCCTTCGTACCCCTCAGCGCCTGGGCGC
>JAVKSW010000041.1:0-11728 GCA_039583505.1 Bryobacteraceae bacterium
CCACTACGTTGGTTGTATCAGACATGCGTAAATGGTCGGAACGGGAGCGCGAGACTTAGATCGGATCAAGCGGGAAGCGCTTCGCGGCGCGATTCCAGAGGTTTCACTGTTCGCGTGATTCCGGGAAATTCCAGGCGGAAGCGCGTCCCGTGTCCCACCGTGCTTTCCACTTCAATGATGCCGTTGTGCTCCTGCACGATGCCGTAAGTGATGGAAAGCCCCAAACCGGTTCCTTTCTTCGGACCCTTAGTGGTGAAGAACGGATCGTAAATCCGCGCGAGGTGGTCGGGAGGAATGCCTTGACCTGTGTCCGCAATCTCCACATGCGCGAATCCGCCTTCTGCCCACGTGCGCACCGTCAACGCGCCGCCTCCCGGCATCGCATCGCGAGCGTTGATGAACAGATTTAGAAATACCTGCTGCAGTTTTCCCGAATTGCCTCGCACCACCGGCAGTTCGTCGGCAAGCGCCACGCGGGTCTCCACTCCGCTCTTGGTGAACTGGTGTTCCACCAAAGAAGCGGTCTCCCGGATGACACGGTTCAGATCCAGCTCGAGAAAATCGGTCGGGGAGGTGCGCGAGAAATTCAGCAGCGAGTTGACGATCTCACTGGCCCGGAACGTCTGCTTGGCAATTTTCTCGAGCAGCTTCGATTTCTGATCGTCGCCCGAAACCTGTTTTGCCAGCATCTGAGCGTAGGTGGAAATGACTGCCAGCGGCGTGTTCACCTCATGCGCAACGCCCGCCGCCAGCAGACCGATGGAACTGAGTTTGTCGGCTTGCACCAGCCTGCGCTCCAGATCGTCGCGATCCGTGACGTCGTCGAAAATAATCAGCCGCCCAATCTGCCGATGTTCCTTCGAGACCAACGGGGCGATCGCGAGGTTCACGATGGATTCGCGGATAGAAGGGCCGCCCTTCGCCAATTCCAGCCCGCCATAGCCGTTGCGCGACGAGGCATCCGGCGGTGCAGACTCGGTGTCGAGACGAGGCGGCAGAGCCATCTTGTAAAGGTTGTGAACTCCGTCCTCGGCCCGCGCTTCATCGAACTTCTGGCATAAGTCCGGCGGGAACAGCTCCGGCAAGCACTTCCCAATCGCTTCCTCGCGCGGAATGCCGGTCATCTTTTCTATTTGCGAATTCCAGCTCTCGACACGGTCGTCCAGATCCGCCGCAAGAATGCCGACATTGATGGATTCGACGATGTTCTCGCTGAACTCCTTCAGCCGTTCGTACTCGTCCGCCTTCTGCTGCAGCGAGCTGTAGAGCCGCGAGTTCTCAATCGCAATCGCAACGTAATTGGACACCGTGGCAACCAGGTCGATGTCGTCTTTGGACAGGAAGTCGCCTTCGGTGTTTCGGCTCACCCCGATAAAAGCAAGCGTCTTGCCGCGCGATTTGCAGGCGACGTAGTAAGTGAATTCCAATTCGGCAATGGTGTCGCGAACCGATTGCGGCCATTGTTGCGACACGATGTCGCGCAGATGCTTCGTGCGCTCGAAAAACACATACGGCTCTTCCATCGATTCGCGGAGAAAGCGCAAATCGAGCGAGTGGCTCTGCGCCTTGGCGGGCCGGCCGGGCTTCTGCGTCAGCGAATGCAACTCAAACCGCTGCAGCCGTTCGTCCCAAACAAAGAAGCCGATCTGTTGAATCGATAGGGTCTTCAGCAGCCGGTCCGAAACCTTGGACAGCATCGCCTCCTGATCGGTCTCCGAGCTGAGCTCGCGCGCGAATTCGATCAGTGTGAGGCGCGCGTCATACCGGTCGCGGTAAAACACCCGGCGGTCGAGCTGTTCCTGAATCCACTGCCGGATGGGTAGAAATACGAATGTCGCGAAGGCGATAAGAACGACGAATTCCGGCGGCGTGACGGTCCGTGTATCCAAGATGAGAAAAAACAGGCCGTAGAACGTGCCGATTACCGCAAGAGTAGCCAGCGTGTAAACATACCCTTGCTGGAAGATGATGTCGACATCCATCAGCCGGTAGCGCGTGATTGCGTACGCCCAGGTCAGCGGAATGAGACCCATCGAAAGAACGCTGAGATTCATCACGTGAGTGGGAACGCTGCCGAGGATATAGGGCAAGGCGTACAGCAGGGCGAAGGGCGTCAAGCCGACCAAGGCTCCGTTTCGCAAGTACTTCAACTGCCGCCGCACGATGGGATCTTCCGAATGCGCAAAATCGAAGCTGAGCGCAAAAGCTCCGATGAAATACAACAGCATCGAGAATCCGAGCGTCACGCGATCCAAGAGCCAGCGGACTTCGAGCAGCGGCGTCGAGAATCTCAGCACGCCCTCCGCCGAAGCGGCCACGATGGCGAGCAACAGGGCAGAAGGAACATACAGCAGGAACCATGTGCCGCGGCTTCGCAAAAAGCCCGGACGCATGTGGAATGTCAGGCAGAAGTGCAGAAAAATCGCCGGCGCCAGAAGATTCGCCGCCAAGTTGCCCCAGTAGATGGCTTCGTCGAAGGTGTTCAGCTTACCCGAATAATGAAAGCAGCAGGCGATGAAGGAGGTCAGGCACAGCAGGACGAAGTGCAAGGATTTCGCCGCACTCGTCCGCCGGTAGTAGACGAACAGACCAATCGCCAAATAGAAAACGCCCACCGCGTACTGGTAGTACACAGCGGAATCGCGCCGGCTTTCTTCTATGAAGATATGCGGTTTTTGGAAGTCGATTCCATCGCGCCGAAGCGTGTACGCCGTCTCTCTGAACACCGGGATTTCCCAGAGCGCTTTTGGAACGTCCAAGGCGTTATGAATCGGAAGATTGTCGATCTTGAGAAGCTGGTCACCCAGGTGGATGTCGGCTTTATCACCTGGTCCGCCTGGCGTCACGTAGGCCGCAATCACCCGGTTGCGCCCGTCCGGCGCGATGCGATCCACCCAGGTCACGCCATCGTCTTTGAGGGGATAGGAGTGCAGGTGCCGCAAGCTGAGGATCGCCGCCAGCGCGACTGCGACGGTGCAGATCAGCAGCAAAGTACCGGCGAATTGGTTCCTAGACTCGCGCAAGTAGCACCTGGGCGAGTGGTAAGGACCATTCGCCACATTCCCTTTTACATAAAATACGATTCGTAAGCACGTCAGCAACCATTTGACCGGAATTCCTATGTCACTGGTAGCGTTATATCAGTAGTATTAGAACGCAATGGCCGCTCTGCTCAGCTTCTTCATTTTGGGAGCGCCTCTACGGAATCTAGTAGCGCCCAGGCCCCCGGCCACTTACGTAAGGTGTTACCGCATGGAGGTAACCCAAACGCCGGATTATGCGTCCCGGGCGTTGACGTTGAATGGAAACGCACTTAGACTTGTTATATAGCCCCACAGCTCCGAGGAGTGGCCTTTCCGGTATGAAGTTTTCTGCTGCCTTCCGTTTCCGTATTCTGGTTGGCATCCCTGTCGCGATTCTTGCCTGCGGTTCTTTAGCCGCTCAGAAGAAAACCGCAGCGTCCAGCAGTTCCAGCGATGAGACGGTCGCCAAGCCCCTCACGAAGAAGCAGATCGCCAAGAAGCAGAAGCGGCTTGAAAAAGAGCTTGCCGGACCTTGGAAGAAGTGGCTGAATGAGGACGTCGTCTACATCATCACGGATGAAGAGAAGCAGGCGTTCAAGAGGCTGAGCACCGACGAAGAGCGCCAGCAATTTGTCGAGCAGTTCTGGCTGCGGCGCGACCCGACGCCCGATACGGAAGAAAACGAATTCAAAGAAGAGCACTATCGCCGAATCGCCTACGCCAACGACCATTATGCTTCCGGGATCCCGGGCTGGAAAACGGATCGCGGAATGATGTACATCAAGTACGGTCCTCCGGACGATGTCGAGTCTCATCCGTCGGGCGGCACTTACGAGCGTCCGATTGAAGAAGGCGGCGGCGAAACCTCTACGTATCCGTTTGAAGACTGGACCTACCGCTACATCGAAGGGGTGGGCAGCAATATCAAGATCGAATTCGTCGATACCACCATGAGCGGCGAATACCGCATCAGCACGGATCCGGAAGAAAAGGACGCGCTGCTGTATGTTCCCGGCGCGGGCTTGACCATGGCTGAGCAGATGGGCATGGCCGACAAGACGCAGCGTTTTACGCGGACCGACGGAACACACCTGGGCACCGGCATGCAACCGCTGCCTGAGAGCATGGATGAATTCACCGTCCTCGAGCAGTACGCAAATCTGCAGAAAGCGCCGGTCGTTAAGTTTAAGGATCTGGAAGCGGCGGTCAATTCGACCATCCGCTATAACACCTTGCCGATGAAGGTTCGCGCCGACTACATCCGCGTTACGGATTCCACCGTCCTCACCAGCATCACGCTTCTTTTTAAGAACAGCGATCTGAATTATTCAACCAAGGACAAGATTTCCAAAGCGACGGTCAACCTCTACGGTCGCATCACGTCCCTCACTCGCCGACCCGTGAACTGGTTCGAAGATACGATTTCGACCGGCGGCATTCCGGCCGAAATGCTTCAGCAATCGCTGAGCGGCTCGCAAGTCTATTCGAAGACGATCCCGCTGGCGCCCGGGACCTATCGCTTGAATATCGTGGCGAAAGATGTTGTCGCAAACACCATGAACAACTTCGAAATGGCCCTGAACGTACCTCATTACGACGAGGATCAGATCGGATCCAGCAGCCTGATTTTGGCTGACGAACTGGAGCGCGTCCCCACCAAAAGCATCGGAGCGGGCCCGTTCGTCATCCGCAGCTCCAAGGTCCGGCCTCGCGTGGGGGAGTCATTTAAACAGGACGAGACCATGGGCATTTACACGGAGTTCTACAATCTGGGCGGGGACGATAAGACAAAGAAGCCGGAGGGCACCATTGAATACGATGTGGTGAACGCCACCAACCAGACGGTGCTCAGCCAAACGGAGGACATCGCCGCCATTCCGAACGCTTCGGCGTTCCTGGTTACGGTGGAAAAGAAACTGCCGTTGAAGAGCCTGGCCCCGGGGAAGTATACGCTTAAGTTGAAGGTTACCGACAAGCTCAAGAATCAGAGTCTGACTCCGACGGCGCAATTTACGGTAACATCATAGTTATCTCGACTAGTTGTAGCTCGAGAGCGCGAAGGTCAATTTGAAGGCAGGTTTCGCGAACGCACACTTCGGTGGAGTTCTGGTGGCTGCGGCGCTTCTGGCAACGGCCGGCCAAGCAGGAGCGCGGGATCTGTCGCTGCCCCTCACGGGAAACCTTCTTGGCTCGGTTGTGGACGCGGGCGGTATTCCGCAGATGGGTGCGAGCGTGCAACTCTTCAACAAGTACGCGCGCTTGATTGCCAGGACGAACACTGCCCCCGACGGACGCTTCGCCTTTGCGTCCCTTCCGGTTGACCTCTATTCCATTCGCGTATCGCTCGACAGCTTCCTTCCGGCGGCGCGCGAAAAGATCGCCATCAAGGCCGGTTTGGATAGCATCCTTCAGATCCATCTGGCCACGCTGTTCAGCAATGTGGAAGTGAGCTACGCGATTCCGGACGCGGCAATGACCGATGACTGGAAATGGGTGCTGCGCTCGTCGCCGGCAACGCGGCCGATCAATCGCCTACTGCCCCTCGACCCGGACAGCCCTTCCAGCCCGGAACTGCATCCCCGGATCTTTTCGGGAACCCACGTCATGCTTTCCATGTCCGGCGGCGATGGCGGCTTGATCGATTCGGATTCGACACAAGGCGACTTCGGCACCGGTTTCGCGCTCTCCACCAACGTGATGGGGAAAAACCAGGTTCAAGTGGCGGGCACGTTTGGTCAGAACTCCGGCATCGGGCCGGCGGCGATGGCTTTGGCCGCCATCTACAGTCGCAATGATACGGGCGCATTCGGAGCGCCTCCCGAGGTCACTTTTACAATGACCCAACTGGGTGGTTTGGGTCCCCAGATGACCGGCGGACAAGGCACAAACGCCATTTTGGGCAGCACTCCCGTTATGCGTGCGATGTCGCTCAGCGTGTACCAGGTGGCCGATCCCCTGGAGGACGTACACATTGAATACGGCATGACGGGCGAATCCGTAGACTACGTACAACACGCGAGTAGAATCAGCCCATTCGCGCGCATGACAATAGACGCGGGGCGGGCAGGCCAGGTCATCGCAGCGTATAGCGACGGCGCACGCCCGGACGAGCTTTCGGCGCACCAGCAATACCAGGCGGCGGCAGACACGGACGTGCCCGACAACGATTTTGTGGACACGGTGAACATGATGGCGCGGCTGCCGCAGCTTTCCGATCGCAATGGAGTGCTGGAGCTGCAACGAACGCAGAATTACGAGCTCGGGTATAACAAGCGGGCCGGTTCGCGGACGTATGCCCTGAGCGCCTTTTATGAAGATGTCTCCAACGGCCAGATCAATGTGGCGGGCAATCTTTCGGTGCTGGATCAGGGCGACTTGATGTCCGACGGCATGTCGATCACGTCCAGATACAACATCGGCAACTATCAGCGCGATGGGTACGTCGCGTCCGTGAATCAGAAGATGACGGATCGAGTGGACGTGGCGATTGCTTACGGCCGCATGGGAGGATTTACCGCCGACGCCGCGGGCCTCTCGGGGAGTTCCGGCGTGCAACAGAGATTTTTGGATGGACAGAATCACAACATCGCTGCCGCGAACCTGCTGGCGCGCATCCCTGTTTCCGGCACCAGGATTTCGGCCAGCTACGGGTGGGTGGATAGCGGTGCAGTGGTGCCCCGGCACATTTTTACAACACAGAATACATACGTCGAACCGGGATTGAATATCGACGTGCGGCAGCCACTGCCTTTCTTCGGCACGCCAGGGCATCTCGAGCTGACGGGTAATCTGCGGAATCTGCTCGCACAAGGTTATCTCCCCTTCGATACCGGGGATGGGCGGACGCTGCTCATGGTGCAAGCTCCCCGCGCCGTTCGCGGCGGCCTGAATTTCATCTTCTAAGGCAGCACAGCGTGCTATCCGGGACGCCTATACGACAGCCCGAAACACACGTTATCGGCTGATCTCTCGCCGACGTGGAACGATCGGCTATGTTGTGCTCGCCGCGCTCGCGGCAACCGCCTCGGCATCGACGAACAGTTCCTCGCCAACGTTCGCCCGCGACATTGCGCCAGTCGTATATCAAAACTGCACTCCCTGTCACCACCTGGGCGGCGCCGGGCCCTTCTCGCTGCTGACCTATCAGGATGTAAAAAAGCACGCGCCGCAAATTGCCGACGTGACCCGACGGCGCTATATGCCGCCGTGGCTTCCGGAGCCCGGGTACGGCGTTTTTCAGGATGAGCGCAGGCTGTCCGATGCCCAAATCCGCCTGATCGCCGATTGGGTTCGCGCGGGAGCGCCGCAAGGAACCGCTTCCGAAACTCCGCCCAGGCCAAGCTTCCCCGATGGCTGGCAGCTCGGTCCGCCCGACCTGATGCTCCAGGCAGCACGTCCATTCACAATGCCGGCTTCCGGGCCGGACGTTTTCTGGAACTTCGTTTTCAGCCCGAACGTTAAGGCTAGGCGCTATGTAAGAGCGATCGAGATTCGGCCCGGAGGTGTGTCCGGCAGCCGCAATATTCACCACGCGAACGTCTGGATCGACCGCATGGGCTCGGTTCGCCGCATGAACGTAAATCTCGACGCAGGGTTCCCCGGCATGGATTTCACCATCGATCGAAACCCGTTCGATCCCGACAGTCACTTCCTGTTCTGGAAACCCGGTACTCTGCCCTACTCTGAGCCCGATGGGTTGGCATGGCGGCTGGATCCGGGAATCTGCTGGTGCTGAACACCCACATACAACCGACTGGAAAGCCCGAGCAGGTCGCACCCGCAGTGGGTCTCTATTTCACGGACAAGCCGCCGACGCGGTTTCCTATTCTGGTGCAACTGGAAGCCGATGAGGCGCTCAACATTCCGCCGGGCGCGCGCGATTTCGTGGTCACTGACCAGTTCCGCCTGCCTGTCGATGCCGACGTGCTCGCAGTGTATCCGCATGCGCACTATTTAGGGCATGTGCTAGAGGGGTATGCGACACTGCCTGACGGCACGCGCAAATGGCTGATCCGGATTCCCGATTGGGATCTGAACTGGCAAGCCGTTTACCGCTATCGCCAGCCGCTGTATTTGCCCAAAGGATCGGTCATTTCCATGCGCTATCACTATGACAACTCGGCAGCCAATCCGCGCAACCCGAACACTCCGCCGAAACGGGTGCTGGCGGGTGATCAGGCGACCGATGAAATGAGCCATTTCTGGCTGCAAGTTCTGCCCCGTGGCCGAGGCGACCACCGGCGCGAGATACAAGAGGCGCTGATGCGGCATCGGCTCGAGAAACACCCAGACGATTTTTCGGCCCACTTGAACCTCGGCGCCATTCTGATGTCGCGGCTCGACATGCAAGGCGCTGTGACGATGCTCAAAGCGGCCGTGCAGAGCGATCCTCACCGGCCGGAAGCGCACGATATGCTGGGAGCCGCCCTGCAAAGCCTCGGCTTCTCGGCGGAGGGCCTGGAGCAATTTCGCCTCGCGTTGTGGGCCGATCCCAATTACGTGAACGCGCGGTACGATCTTGCGAACGCACTCGCAAAGGCCGGCAAATTCAACGAAGCCGTCGAGAATTTCAGCAAAATAGCAGCGGCCTTTCCCGATAGCGCCCGAATGCAGAACGAATACGGCGCATTACTCGCTCGTGACGGCAAACGGTCCGAAGCTCTGGCGCAATTCGACAAAGCGCTCGCCCTCGATCCGTCAGACCAGGTCGCGCAGCGCAATCGCGAGCTGGTTCTCCGGCAAATCGCAGGCCGCTAAGCCGGACATATTCGCCGCATCTCTCCACAGAGATTGTTTATACTTCTACTTCCGCCGGGAGGAAGTCTCGTGAACAATTCGCGCCGAAGCGCCATTGCAGTGCCTGTTTTGGTGGCGCTGATTTTATCCGTCGCATTTGCGCAGTCGTATGATCCAAAACTGTTCGGCGAGATGAGGTGGCGCGAGATCGGGCCGTACCGCGGAGGACGCACGCGAGCCCTCGCCGGAGTGCCCAGCCAGCCGAATGTTTTCTACATTGGCGCGGTGAATGGCGGCGTTTGGAAGACAAATGACTACGGCCGGACCTGGAATCCGATCTTCGATCATGAGCCGACCGGCTCCATCGGCTCTATTGCAGTTGCACCATCCGATCCTAAGATCGTCTACGTCGGCAGCGGCGAAGGATTGCAACGCCCGGATCTGTCAATCGGTGACGGTATCTACAAGTCCACCGATGCGGGGAAAACGTGGACGCACTTGGGCCTGCGCGACGGGCAGCAGATTCCACATATTGCAGTCGATCCGCGTGACCCGAACCGGCTGTTCGTGGCGGTGCTGGGTCACCCTTACGGCCCCAGCGAAGAACGCGGCGTGTTTCTTTCGAGCGACGGAGGGCAGTCGTTTGAGAAGGTTCTTTACAAGGATGAGAACACCGGCGCGAACGACGTAGAGATTGACCCATCGCACCCGAATACCGTTTACGCGAGTCTGTGGGAAGCGCGCCAAGGCCCATGGGAAAACGCTGCCTGGGGCGGAACAGGCGGAGGAATATTTAAATCGACGAATGCCGGCAAGACGTGGAAGCAACTGACGCAAGGGTTGCCTGCGGAAGGGGTAGTCGAAGCGAACCTGGCAATCGCGCCCAGCGATCCGAAGCGAATCTATGCCTCCATCGCATTGCCGCACGGCCTCGCCATCTACCGTTCGGACGATCGCGGAGAGACATGGGCGGCAGCCACGAACGATACGCGGCCGGCTGCCCGCATCGGCGGCGGGGATCTTGCTGTTCCGGCCGTCGATCCGAAGAACCCGGACATCGTGTATAGCGCGAGCGTGGTGACCTGGAAATCCACCGATGCAGGCAAAACGTGGACCGGAATTCGCGGCGCGCCGGGCGGCGACGACTATCAGAGCATCTGGATCAATCCGAACAATCCCGACATACTTCTGATCGTCAGCGATCAAGGCGCCATTGTGACTGTAAATGGAGGCGAGACCTGGAGCTCCTGGTTCAACCAGCCGACCGCGCAGATGTACCACGTCGGAACCGATAACGGATTTCCCTATCGCGTTTGCAGCGGACAGCAAGAGAGCGGTTCGGCGTGCGTGGCAAGCCGCGGCAACGATGGTGAGATCACGTTTCGCGACTGGCATCCGGTCGGGGTCGAAGAGTATGGGAATGCGGTGCCCGACCCGCTTGATGCCAACCTCGTGTACGGCGGAAAAGTCACCCGCTTTGACCGGCGCACTGGACAGGTGCAGAATGTCGGGCCGAAACCGATTCGCGCGGCAAATTATCGGACCGTGCGAACCATGCCGCTGGTGTTTTCGCCAGTTGATCCACATATTCTTTTCTTCGCGGCGAACACCGTATGGAAAACGCGCGACGGAGGAAAGAACTGGCAGCAGATCAGCCCTGACCTGACGCGCAAGACCTGGGACGTGTCGGCGAGTGTCGGCAAATATCGCGATCAGGCTTCCGCCAAGCCTACGCAGCGCGGCGTTGTCTATGCGCTTGCTGCTTCGACTCTCGAAATCAACCGCCTTTGGGCTGGAACAGACGATGGTTTGATCCAGCTCACAACGGACGGCGGGCTTCATTGGAACAATGTCACGCCTCCTCAGCTCACACCCTGGGCAAAGGTTTCCATCCTCGACGCGGGCCATTTCGACCGCGGAACTGCATACGCCGCGATCAACACATTGCGGCTCGACGAATTGAAACCGCACATCTACCGGACACATGATAGCGGCAAGACGTGGACCGAAATTGTGACCGGCATCCCGGATGGCGCTCCCGTCAATGTGGTTCGCGAAGATCCGAAGCGAAAAGGTTTGCTCTACGCCGGTAGCGAGCGCGAAACGTACGTTTCTTTCGATGACGGCGACCACTGGCAATCGTTGCGGCTCAACATGCCCGCGACCTCGATTCGCGATCTGACGATCAAGGATGACGATTTGATCGCGGCCACGCACGGCCGCGGCTTCTGGATTCTCGATGACGTGACGCCGCTGCGGCAGATCACTTCATCCCTGGCAAATTCGGCTGCATTTCTGTTTCGCCCGCAGACCGCATTGCGCGTGCGCTGGGACACTAATACCGATACGCCGCTGCCGCCCGACCTTCCTGCGGGACAGAATCCACCGGATGGCGCAATTATCGATTATTACGTGGGCGAATCCGGAGCGGGACCGGTAACACTCGAAGTGCTTGACGGTACCGGAAAGACAATCAGACGCTACTCCAGCAACGATGCCGCGACGCCCATCGATCCGATGCTCGAAATTCCAAAATACTGGGTGCGGCCCCCGCGGACTCTTTCGGGCGAGCCGGGCATGCATCGCTTCTTGTGGGACATGCACTATGCACCCGTGCCGGATCGCAAGCCCGAGTATCCGATGACGGCCGTACTGCATAACACTGCCCCGGCTGCGAGTTCTCCCTGGGTGATGCCGGGCAGCTACACGGTGCGGCTTACCGCAAACGGGCAAACCTATAGCGCAGCCCTGCTCGTGAAGATGGATCCCCGCGTGCACACAACGATGGCGGCACTTCAGCAGCAGTTCACTCTTTCCAAGCAACTGTACGAGGACGAGCTCGCTTCGTTCGCGGCCCTCGATCAGCTTCGCGCACTGCGGGCACAATTGCACCGGTTGCGAGACCAGACAGGGAACGGCCCTGCGACCGATGCCGTTCATGCGATGGAGGAGAAAGCGGCGGCTCTAGA
>JAVKSW010000042.1:0-11530 GCA_039583505.1 Bryobacteraceae bacterium
CTTCAATTCCGGGCTGATCTCTTCAACCTTCTGAACCATCCGAATTTTTCAAATCCGAATAACGGACTTTGCAATTCGATTACCCTGCCGAATCCGAGTACGGGAGCTCCCGCAGTGTGCGTGCCCGATCCCACTTTCGGCATGAGTGCTTCGACTATCGGAACGTTGGTTGGGACCGGAACTTCGCGACAGGCACAACTCGCACTCAAATTGATGTTTTGAAAATTTGTGGCAAAGCCTCCCAAAGGAGACAAACGTGGTGATCTTCAGAAACATGTTGAAACTATGGCGTCCCCTGCTCCTGATGGCTTCACTCGCGGCCGCACTGCCCGGCCAGACTGTGAACGGATCGATTAATGGAACGATTACCGATTCAACCGGGGCCGTGATACCCGCGGTCACCATTGAAGTGCTGAACACAACAACGGGCGTGCATCGCGAAGCGGTGAGCTCGAGTTCAGGAACCTATACCGTCCCATTACTCCCGCCTGGAAGTTACGAGGTGACCGTTCGCAAGCAAGGCATGAGCACAGAGATACGCCGGGGCGTTTCACTTCTGGTCAATCAAAACCTCACCCTCGATTTCCAGCTTTCGCCGGGCGCGGTCTCGCAAAGCGTTCAGGTAACATCGGAGGTTCCGCTCGTAGACGCAACTTCTGCAACGCTCGGTCAGGTTATTGAGCACCAGCAGATCGTCGACCTTCCTTTGAATGGCAGAAGCTTCACGCAGCTTGTGCTTCTCACGCCCGGCGCAGCACCGGCCGAGGCGCCTCAGCAGAATACGTTGATCGTCAAAGAGGGAGCCGGCTCCATCAGCCCGTCGGTAAATGGGCAGCGTGGCCAACAGAATAACTTCACCATGGATGGCGTTTTGAACAACGCTCTCTACACAAACACCTGGGCAATCGCTCCGCCGCCCGACGCGGTCCAGGAATTCAACGTTCAATCTCACATGACGGACGCGGAATTCTCTATCTCTTCGGGAGCGAACATAAACCTGGTTACGCGTTCGGGCTCGAACCAATTTCACGGCTCATTATGGGAGTTCTTCCGCAACGACAAACTCGATGCCAGGAATTTCTTCGATCCGCAAAGGGCGCCTTATCGCCAGAATCAGTACGGAGTCTTCTTTTCGGGGCCTGTGCGACTGCCGCACTTTAACGGAAAGGACAATACCTGGTTCTCTATCTATTGGGAAGGCTTCCGGTCGCGCCAGAGCGCCAGTTATTTTGCCACCGTTCCTACGTCGGCCATGCGTAATGGAGATTTTTCGGCATTCCCGCAAGCAGCTCTATAATGCAGCCACCAGCGTTCCGGATCCGAACAATCCGGGCCAGGTCATTCGCCAGCCGTTCCTCGGCAACATCGTTCCACCTGGCGATCTGAGCCATGCCGCCCAACTGACGCTGCAGAAATATTATCCTTTGCCGAACCTGAATGTTCCGTCGAACGTTTTCCCGAATTATCAATTTACCGAGTCCACCCAGACGAGCAACGATCAGGCGGGCGTCAGAATCGACCACCGTTTCGGCGATCACGATTTCTTGTTTGGCCGCTTTAATCGCACTAACCCCACGTTGATCTCACCTGAATCTTTGCCGAGCTATCAGTCTTCGCTGTTCAACGATGCGGACAACGCGGCTATCGGCTACGTTCATCTGTTTGGCGCATCCACCATCCTGAACGTCCACTATGGGTTCACGAAGACGGATTTCGAGCAATATGACGGCCCGGCGGGAACAAGCTTCCTTCAGGCCACCGGTTTCGACCGCCTCAATCCGGAGCGCAATGGCGTTCCACTTGGGTTGTTGATCAGCATCTCCGGCGGTTTCACCGGGGTGAGCCAATTTGCCATTCCCAACGGACCGCAGAGGAATCACGATATTCACGCCGACCTTTCGATCGTTCGGGGCAACCACACCATTGGCGTGGGCGCGATGGTCTACCACGTTCATAGCTTTGACGACGGGTGGGGCGTGAACACCGATTTTGCGGCCACGGGAACCTCGCGGACCGGCGGCTTTGACGGTACTGGGTTGGGCATCGCAAGCTTTCTCGTCGGCCTGCCGGATTTTATCTATGGTTTCCTCGGCGACACCACCGCGAACATGTCCACGAATTGGTACGGCGGCTACGTTCAGGACAAATGGCAAATATCGCCGAAGCTGACGCTCACCGCAGGGTTGCGCTATGACTTTGTGGCCCCCGCAACCTTCGCCGGCAATAAAGTTTCCGGTCTCGATATGGATACCGGCCAATTCCTGATTCCGTTCGCATTTCCCCCGGCTTTCCCTGCGCCGAACGTGCGCAAGACCTATTTCGATCCGCGCTATAACGGCTTTCAGCCTCGCTTGGGCGTCGCCTACCGGGCCACCGAGAAGACCGTGCTACGAACGGCGTTTGCCATGTTCGATGACCACAACAATTCTCTCGTGCAGGAGTCGCAATCGCTTCGTATTTCATGGCCCTCCGGATATGGCGCTTCGGCATTCGGGCTCAATCAGGGCCTGCCGACCGTGACCCTTGACAACCTTCCTTCCGCCTCTTCCTTCGACGATCCCTTGCATCCGTCGCTGGCCTTCAGCGCTAACCCGCGAAACAAGATTCCTTACGCAATGGAATACAACTTCGGAATCGAGCGGCAGCTTGCGCAATCCCTGGCGCTCAGCGTCGATTATGTTGGGGCTTTGGGCCGGCATTTGTATGTCAACATGCCGGCGAACACCGCCGTTGATCCCGGACCAGGATCTTTCGCCTCGCGCGGGCAACCGTTTCCGGCATATAGTGCGAACATCAACTACTCAACAAACATAGGAACCTCCAGCTACAACGCGCTCCAGGCGAAGCTCGAGAAATCGTTGGCGTCGGGATTGACGTTCCTGGCGTCGTACACCTGGTCCAAGTCGCTCGATCTCGTTTCGAACGGCGAAGCGACGACTGTGGAGAACAACTATAATCTGCGCCAGGACTGGGGCCCTTCGGAGTTCGACAGGGAGCAGCTCTTTACCTTGAGCGGCATGTATGCGCTTCCGGTCGGAACCGGCAAAACCTATCTGGCTACGGCGAACCCATTCGTCCGAGGAGTGCTCGGCAACTGGACTGTCGGCGGAATCCTCAGCTTTGTTTCCGGCGCGCCGTTCTCGGTCCTGGCAGGCGGTGACATCGCGAACACCGGCTCCGGCTCAGGCCAGCGCGCCGAAGTGGTGGGAGATGCGAACGCCGCCTTCGCGCAGAGTATTCACGAATGGTTCAATACTCAGGCGTTTGCCTTGCCGGCCACTTATACGTTTGGGAATGCCGGTCGTGACAACATGATCGGCCCCTCGCAGACGAATTTCGATTTCGTCACGCTGCGGGATTTCCCGCTGAACGAATCGCTGAAGCTGCAGTTCCGCGGCGAGTTCTTTAACATCTTCAATCATCCTCATTTCGGCCTGCCGGACAACAACGTTCAAAGCCCCACGTTCGGGCAGATTCTGACAACCACCGGCTCACCACGAGACATTCAGTTTGCGCTGAAATTAATGTTTTGAGTTACGTGCCGCGAAGCCGGTTCATTTGCGCGACAACGGGAATGCTGATCGCGTTCGCGTGTCAGGCTCGCGCGAAGCAGCAATCTTCAGCGCAGACACCGGACGAGCTGTTTCAGGAGGCAACCCGTCTCGTGCAGTCCGGAGAATACTCGGCAGCAGCCTCCGTTCTCGATCGCCTTCGCGTCATGCCATTGCCTCCGCCGCAAATCTTTCAAGTCGGCTGGTTGTACGGCCGCGCCCGGCGCTTTGATCTTGCTCTCAGGACGTTTGAGTCCCTGCCGGCGGAGACTCCCGATCCGGCGAGTCATGCCTACGCAATTGCGCTGAGCGAATTTGAATTGTCTGATTACAAAGCGGCGGTAGCCGCTCTGGCGCCACTCGAATCGCAGCATCTGTGCGACGCGACATGCGCCAATCTTCTGGGAGTCTCCTGGTCCAAGCTGGGCCGTCCCATCGAAGCCTATCGCGCATTTCACGACAGCGTTGAACAAGAACCGCAGAAACTGAATGGGTATCTGAATATCGTCACTCTTCTGGCCGACAACAACGATCTGGAGGACGCCGCAAAGTTCGCGTCGGATGCCGTTCAGCGCTTTCCTGACTCCGCCCAAGCTGTGATCGTTCGAGGTGCGGCTTTCCTGGCAACTGGTCATGTCGACGAAGCGCGCCGTGATTTTGCGCATGCAGCCGAACTGGCTCCCGGTAATGCGGACGCGTGCTTCTTTGTGGCGCTGGTTGATTATCAGCAGGGACGACCCGAGGACGCAGCCGGGAAATTACAGCGGGCGATTGAAAGCGGAATGAACGATGCCGATTTGCACTATTTACTAGCCGAGTGCCTCCTGCGCAGTAAAGATCGCCAGCCCGAGAGAGCGCGTGAGGAGGTTGATCGCGCAATCCGTATCGATCCGAAGCACATAGCCGCCCGGACCCTGCGAGGCAAGCTCCTGTTGGAGCAGGGTCGCACGCAAGATGCGGTTGCAGATCTGGAATTGGCACACCGTCAGGATCCATCCTCCCCCGCCGCGCTGTATAATTTGGCGCGCGCGTATCAGCTCATTGGGAAAACGGAAGAGTCGCGCAAACTGTTCCAGACCCTTCGCGCGATGAAGACTGATTCGTTAGAGGAGTTGACACGCCACAGAGTCAGTCAGGCGCTCGGCGAAGGGCGGCAAGCTCCTTGAAATGCAACCGGTAGCACAGAGCTAATAACGCGACGCCAAGCTCGACGAGAGCACCGGGTTCGGGCACGGGCGTTTCATCAAGTTGAAATGCGGCGAGCGTCGTATCTGGGGCTGGTGTCCACCCTCTGCTCCTCGGTTCGCTTCGCTGAGGCCCAGCGTGCCCGCCGAGTTCAGGTTCCACTCTTCCCAGCTATTGGCGCCGACGGCAATAATCGCGAGAAAGTAATTGCGTGAAGGGATAAAAACACCGATGTTGAAGATGGCGTCCAACCGACGGCCATCACCTCGCCTTCGTTGACGACGGCGTCGATAGTAACGTCTGAGTGATTGAACGTTTTTAGGGAGCACATGGGCGGTCAACAGCCCTTTTTGCGATTGCGAGAATAAGACGGATTGGATTTCCTCTAGAGTTAAGAATATGCGTCTGAATGCAGTCGCACTCGCTGCTCTACAGAAAGGGCCGCGCGTCGTCACAAGAGTCTTGATGATATGGCGAACGAGACAGTCGTGAATGGCATGAGAGCCGAACGGCTGCTAGCGATGCGGGAACTGCTAGCCACAGGACACCGCAACGCCTCGGCAAGCAGCATATTTCCGCGGCATCCACGCAGGTGGGAGTTCATTGCGCAGAGCGAAACCGAAACGATTAGGAGAACGGCTCATGTCGACCGATCAAGCCAGCACTGAGACAGCTCCTTCCACAACAGCAACACGACAGAATGCCAGCCACGCAATCGCCGAACTTCTATACGCGTTGGGTGTGCGCCATGCCTTCGGCGTATCGGGCGGCGCCATCGCAGCCATTTGGGGCGCTCTTTCCGCCAGCAAGATCAAAGTTGTCCATTGCCGGCACGAAGCGGGAGCCAGCTTCGCCGCTATCGAAGCGCATTTTGCAACGAATGCTCCCGTCGTCGTGTTCACGACGACAGGACCAGGACTCACGAATGCGCTCACAGGGATGCTGGCCGCACGCGGCGAAGGCGCCAAGATCATCCTCATTTCGGCGTACACTACGGCCAAGAACCGAGGACGCTGGGCCATTCAGGAAACAGATACCGATACGCTGCCGGCCGGAGTGACGGTAGCGGGCGGCTTGTTTCACCTGGCAACCGTGATCGAATCCGCTGAGGCACTACCGCAAATCGCGCGCCGAGTTGCGAACGGCTTGGCACAGCCCGGCGGTTTCATATGCCATCTCTCGATTCCGACGGGTGTACAAGCCATGGCAGTGGGCAATCCGCTTCCGGGCATTTTGCCGGCTCGCGCCCACGAAATCCCGCCTGAGTTCGTCATTGACGAATGCGCTGCACTGTTAACGCAAGATCCAGTGGCTCTGTGGATCGGATACGGTGCTCGAGCAGCTTCGCAGGGAATCAGAAAACTGGCAGAGCGGCTCAACGCTCCAGTCATGTGCTCGCCGCGGGCAAAGGGAATTTTCCCGGAAGACCATCCATTGTTTATCGGAGTGACAGGTATGGGCGGACACGATGCGGTCCAGTCGTACATGAATCAGACTCCGCCACGCCGAATCCTGGTGTTAGGAACGCGCCTCGGGGAGCCTACTTCGTTTTGGAATCCGGCCATGCTGCCGCCGGAAGGATTTATTCACGTCGATATCGATTCCGGTGTTCCGGGAGTTGCTTATCCGGAAGCGTTCACGCTGCCTGTGCGGGCGGATATTGGAACGTTTGTTTCTGCCGTGCTGAGAAAGCTTCCGGCAAGCGCCGAAGCCCAACGGGAGCGCTACCACGAGCCGCTTCCCGCGTGGCCAAGTATGGAGCCGTTGCGTACGGGCCTGGTCCGGCCGGAGTTCCTGATGAGGGTAATCCAGCGCGTCGTCATCGAACGGCATGATTGCCTGGTAATGGCTGAATCGGGGAATTCATTCACCTGGGCGACTCACTACCTGCGATTCAGCAAACCCGGAAAGTATCGCGTCAGCACGGGCGTCGGATCGATGGGACACTTCACGACCGGGGTCGTCGGCGCCGCAATCGCCGGCCAACATACGGTCGTGAGTATCGTGGGTGACTGTGCCATGCTCATGAATAACGAAATCAACACCGCAGTTCGGTTTAGCGCGCCGGCGGTCTGGATTGTGTTGAATGATGCCCGCTACAACATGTGCGAACAAGGAATGGCGGTGCTGGGGCTGCACGCGGATGCGCGCATTCCCAGAGTCGATTTCGCGATGCTCGCGCAGGCATTAGGGGCCGACGGTCACGTTCTAGACTCGGAGACGGATCTGGATTCGGGGTTAGAAACTGCCATCACCCGACAACGCCCGTTCGTCGTCGACGTTCGGATTGACCCGGATTGTGCTGCGCCCTCCATGGCGCGCAATCGCGGTTTACGCGCTCAAGGACTAGGCGCTACACGAAGCGGCGCGGATGTGTCGTTTCCGAGCAGACCATAATCTCGATTGCGCATCTTTTTATGGAAGCCAACACCTTTGCGACTTCAGCATTTATCGCCGTCCCGCTTCAAACTGCATTTGAATATCTCTGCAAGCTGCAAAATCTGGATGAATGGACGCTCGGCAGCCGGATGAAGCAGCAGATCGATCAGGACACCTGGATCGGTACGGCGTCCGGTTACCAACGCACGTTGTATTACCACGTCCGCCCACTCGAAAATGCTCGTTTCTGCGGCGTCGAATGGCAGTGCGGCTACGAATACAAAAAGTACTTCAAATCCTATCCTGTGCTGCTGTTTCCGCCCGATTACATCGAGCCCGGCAGCACGGAACGCGGTGTCTATTTTCACTGGGTCAGCGTGATTGATCCAGTGCAGCGCACTCCCATGATCATGCAAGGAATTCAAACGGTGCACAACTCGGAGGCGCGCGCTCTGAAGGCGGCGCTGGAGCGCCAAGCCGGATTGGCAGAGGCCGCGAACGGCCTTTACCGTATTGAGACCGACACCATTTACATCAACGCGCCGATCGAAATGGCAGCCGAATTGTTGGGAGATCTGCGCACGATGGCTTCGTGGTCGCATCTGCTAAAGCCGGATGGCGATATTGACCCCGAACGCGGCAGTTTCGTCGATGAATACGGCCAGAGCGTGCAGGTAACGCTCAGAAGCAGCAAGCTGGAAGAATACTATCTGATTGAGCAGGATTACTTTCATCCTCAGCACAATTCCATGCAGCGTTCGCCCACGTTCTTAATTCCACTTTCGTATGCGTTCGGCGACACGTCGGTACCCGGATGCTTGCTGCACAGGATCACGTTTTGGAGGAACGGAGCGGCACAGCGACACGGCAAACTGACGATCGACGATTTCGGTGCGGAGAACATGAATATCAAGCGTCTGCTCGAGGCCGAAGCGGGGAACCTGGCGACCTTTGCCCTGGGGAAAAGCTATCTCCCGGCCGCGCATGCGGACGAGGCGAAACCGGCACGGGCATGACGCCGCCCGATATTTTCTCACCTGAATTCGCACGCGATCCGTATCCTCTGTATCGAATCATGCGCGACGAGTTCCCGTTGTTCTTTCATTCTGGAGCGAACGCCTATATCCTCAGCCGCTACGAAGATGTTCATCTCGCGCTCACGAACCCGGAGTTCACAACGCGAAGCTATGCGGCGCAAATTGAGCCGCTGCTTGGTGTGACGGTGGTGCAACTGGACGGCCGCGAGCACGCACGGCAGCGCCGTCTGTTGTCCGCGCCTTTTCGGCCCGACCGGTTTCACTCTGCGTTCGAGGCCGGTATTGCCGATACAGCGAACCGATTGATCGCCGGCTTTGCGGGCCGCAGCGAAGTGGAACTGATTGAGGAATTCATTACGCCGTTTTCGGTCGGCGCGCTGGCTACTGTCGTCGGGCTGCCGCAATCAGATATGGGGCTGTTCCGGTCCTGGTATACCGCGCTTTTGCGATTTGGCGTCAATCTGATTGGGGATCCGGAAGTCACTCGGGCCGGTTTTGCAGCTCGCGACGAGTTAAACGACTATTTGCGTCCAGTTATTACCAAGCAGAGGCAATCTTCCGGCTCTGGCTTCTTATCCATGCTTGTGAATACCGAAGTGGATGGCCAACGACTGACAGACGACGAGATCGTCGGCTTTGCCATGCTGATGATATTCGCCGGCGGCGAGACAGTCGAGAAGACGTTGGCAACGTTCGTGCGAAATTTGGTTGCTCATCCCGAGCAACTCGCAGCGCTGCAGGCAGACTGGAGCTTGTTTGATCCCGCGCTGGCCGAGTCGCTCCGCTTCACTTCACCAACGCACATGGTTCCGCGGCGCACCTGCACCGAGGCGGTCCTAAGCGGCGGGAAGATTCCCGCCGAGTCCGAAGTGATCTGTTTTTTGGCTTCTGCCAACCGCGACGAGCAGCGGTTCACGGCTCCAGACACATTCAACATTGAGCGCTCTGATCTGAACCCTGTGAGCGCATTCCATAGCGCCGCGGATCATGCCGCGTTTGGCATGGGCCGGCACTTCTGCATGGGCGCGATGATGGCGAAGATCGAGGTGGAGATTGCTGTCAAGCGGCTACTGGGGCCAGAAAATCGAGTCCGTTTTGCCGATGGTGCCCCTCCGGCCGATCAAGGGCTTTTCCTGCGCGGACCCCGCACGTTACGCCTGCATTTCACGGGTGCCGGAGTGTCGCAGGATAGCTTGCCCAACGGGAGGAACTGATGCTGCTTCGCCGTAAGACCGAGATCAACGCTGCGGCTGAAACCGTGTTTGCTTGTGTAGACCAGCCCGAGCATATCGTGCAGTGGGTGGAGGGCGCGGTTGAGCACGTCTATGTCACCGAGCGCAATGCCGCGAATCCAGCCGGCCAACGCTTTCGTCAAGGTCTTCGCATGGGCAAATCGGTGAAAGTGTTCCATGGCGAGATCATTGCCTGGCAAGCTCCCACCCATTTCGGACTCTATATTCCGTCCCCTGCCTATTCGAGCGAAGCGCACTTTCGGATTTCGCCAAACGGACCCAACAAATCCACCGTCAACTACTCCATCGACATCACCTTGCACAAACCGATCGTTCGCCTACTGAGCCCATTGCTGCGAGTGCCTCTGACGTTTTTCGTCCGGAAGCAAGTGGGCAGGCTGAAAGCGTATGCAGAGAAACTCGAAGCACAGAAGGAGGCGGCGCGCTGAAAGTGCAAGAATCCCAACTGCCTGCGACTACGTTGCGCATGCTTCGCATCCGAGATCGGTGGCTCTACAGCGTCGCTGGAACTCTCACTGTGCCGGGTGGTGAGCCTCTTCCCTTGGCCGGGCAGATTGAGGTCTCGATTGTTCCGGACCGTCTCTTGCGACGCACCGATAGCATGAGCATGCTGTTCTCACAGAAACTCGAGCTGACAAAGCCAGACGGCTCGAAGGAAGCAATGCCTGCGCCCGAGTGGATCTTCTCATTTGTGCAGGATCCAACCACCCGTGACGTGGCGATCTGTGCAGACAATATGACACCTGACGGAACCGCGCGGCTCGCAAAGGTGCCGCAGGTTTTCTATCCCGGAAAATGGTCATCCGCGACATCCTACGCGAACAGACTGGATTTCAACAATGGCGATTCCGTAGAGAATACGCTGACGGTATTCGACCAGGAGCGGATAGAAACAGAACTAGGCTCGTTTCTTTCGTGGAAATCAAGAATCAGCAGCAACAGCGCGGCTACGGGCCTGATCGAAGGCATGGATTGGTGGACGCCCGAAATCGGTGCGCCTGCTAAGTTCTCAACCTTTTCAAAGATACCGAACGGGTCGGAGATGCGCTTCGTCGCGACGCTTCGCAGCAGCACTGTACAGTAGGACCGCATGGCTCTAGCCGGATCGTCGATCGAACCGGCAAGACCGAACCGGTGGTACAGGCGGCTGCCGTTCTGGATGAGCCTGTTACTGTGCGCGATTGTGGCGCTTTTCTGGCGTATCAGTCAGTCGCCCCGCAACCGGATCTATCATCCGCCCGATGACCACATCGCGATACCCACGGACCAGGCGTCCATCACCCGCGGAAAGCATATGGTTGAAGCAATCGCGGTTTGTACCATTTGTCACGGCGTAAACCTGGGCGGCAAGCTCGCTTTTGCGGATTCGTTCCTGGGACGAGGCTACACTTCCAATCTGACTTCGGGACGCGGTGGAGTTGGCCGGACGTACACGAATGCAGACTGGATTCGCAGCATTCGTTACGGCGTGCGCCCCGACGGGCACGGAATTCCTTTTATGCCATCGGATTATTTCAATAAGATCTCGGACGCCGACCTGGGTGGAATTGTCGCTTATCTCAAAACGATTCCACCTGTAGACAACAACAGAACCCATGTCGAGATCAATTCGCTGGCTCGGCTTCTCATTGATCTTGGAGTTTTCGGCGACCTGGTGCGAGCGGCGAAAATCGATTTTCATGCACCGCGATCGAAACCACCGAAGAGCCAGGGAGAATATCTCGTGCAGGTGGGTGGCTGCACGTTTTGTCATGGGCCCGGTTTGGCCGGCGGGCAAGGACCAGAGCCCGGTGCGCCTCCCGGCACTGACCTGACTGTCGGCGGTCCACTCGCGCGCTGGTCGTTTTCCGATTTCGGTAAAACAATGCGAACCGGCGTCGACGCGCGAGGGCACGCCATCAGTCCGAAATTCATGCCTTGGCTAGCGTATGGAAATATGACAGATGCGGAGCTTCACGAGATATGGCTGTATCTGCGGTTGTTACCGAGCAGCGAGAAGCCGGCGGGCGATTGAAACGCCCGCCGGCCGTCGAACAAACAACTGGATTCGCGTCTAGGAGCTTGTTGAAAAGCGTACTCAGAGAGGCAGTGGAAGATCTCGGCAGACGATCGGCGAAGGTTATCG
>JAVKSW010000043.1:0-11403 GCA_039583505.1 Bryobacteraceae bacterium
TGCTATAACTTTCTACGAAATCGACTGACAGCGTTTGTGCCCCGTTATATCGGTTCTGGACCTTCTTAATAAGCTCATCGGCGCTGGGGTCTGCCCAAACGGCCAACGAGGTCGCCAACACCAGACAAACGAGGCGAGACACACAACTCAGACGTTTGCGTGTACCCCTTCGTTTAGCTAAGGTGACAGACGCTCCAGGATCCAGGGTCCTTCGCCTTTTCTTCGATATCGAAGCCGGTCGTGCAGCCGGTTAGGACGGCCTTGCCAAAATTCGATCGACTCAGGGGACACGCAATACCCGCCCCAGAACTCCGGGGCCGGAACCTCTTCCGAGCCGCTGAACTCTGCCTCCACCTCTTGCAATTTAGCTTCGAGTTCTTCACGACTCGAGACGATCTGGCTTTGGTGCGAGGCCCAGGCGCCCAGACGGCTGCCTCGCGGACGCGACCGGAAATACGTCTCCGACTGCTCCCTTGACACCCGCCTGACCGTCCCCTCAACGCGCACCTGCCGCTCCAGCTCCGCCCAGTAAAAGGTCAGTGCCGCGAGAGGGTTCAATTCCAACTCTCCCCCCTTGCGGCTTCCGTAGTTGGTGTAAAAAACGAACCCAAAGTCGCTGACTTCCTTCAGCAGAACCACTCTCCCGGACACCCGCCCGTCCCGCGTCGCGGTAGAAAGCGTCATAGCATTGGGCGCTTTCAATTCAGCATTTTGCGCGTCTTCCATCCAGCGCTCGAACTGGACAATTGGGTTCGTTTGGCAATTTTCCTCCCTCAGCCCAGCCAGGCGGTATTCCTCCCGCAGACCGGCCAACGACATCCGGTGGGTTCGTTCGGCAAAATCGCCCATCCGCCCAGTTTGGCACCCCCTTTTTTCGTTGCTATACTCGGAGCTGGCATGGTGTACCTGTTAACGACCCTGCACATCATTATTTGTGTTTTCTTGATTATTGTCGTTCTGCTGCAGAGCGGCAAGGCTGCCGATTTGGCCGGGGCATTTGGCGGAATGGGTTCTCAGACGGTCTTCGGGCCCCGCGGTACCGCAACGGTTCTCTCCAAGGCTACGACGATCGCGGCCGCGACTTTTATGGTCACCTCTCTCGCGCTGACGATTATCTCTAGCCGCGGCTCGGCATCCACCGGCAGCGTGCTCGAGCATCGTCCCGCACCGGTGGTTCAAAAAACTACCCCTCCCCCTGTAAAGAACAAAAAGTAGTCTTCCTGGAATTGCGGAGATGGCGGAATTGGCAGACGCACTAGCTTGAGGTGCTAGCGGGTAACACCGTGGGGGTTCAAGTCCCCCTCTCCGCACCAACCTACCGAAACTGCCTAAAGCTCAGTCGGCGTGGACCACGCCCGCTTTCGGCTTGGCCCTCTTCAGAAGAAGTACCACTGGTATGCAAGCAAAGCAGACAACCGCCATATAGCGGAAATCGTCCACATACGCCCACAACCGCGCCTGGGACGAGAGCGTTCCCTCAAGCAGTTTATAGGCGCTGCGGCTGGCAAGCACTGGTCCGGCTGCGTTCGTGGAGCGTATTATTCCTTGGAGCGCCGAAAGCTGTTGCTGTACGGCA
Organism: Bryobacteraceae bacterium; assembly: GCA_039583505.1. Taxonomy (GTDB): domain Bacteria; phylum Acidobacteriota; class Terriglobia; order Bryobacterales; family Bryobacteraceae; genus Bog-105. Next base: position 1,577 of record JAVKSW010000043.1, read on the forward strand.
GGGTTGCCCGCCGAAAGCGAGTGCGCGAGTTCACTGCGATGCATTTGCTGATGCCGCGCCACGATTGTGTTCACCACGGAAATGCCAATACTCCCGCCCACGTTGCGCAGCAGGTTGTAAAGGCCGCTCGCGTTTCCTATCTGCTCATTCGAGAGCGTCCCCATGGTTGTGGTCGACAGCGGCACGAACACCATTCCGGAACCGAACCCGCTCAGTACGATCGCCCATAGGAACGTCCATTGCGAAATAAATAAGTTCACCTCCCCGAACCGCAAACTGCAGATGGCAAAGATGGCGAACCCGGAACCGATCAGCCAACGATTGTCCATTCGCGTCGTGAGAATGCCGATAATCGGCATCGCACAGATAGCGCCAAGACCCCTCGGGCTCACCGCAATGCCCGCCAATTGCGCCGTATAGCCCATCAGCTCTTGATAAAAGAGCGGCAATAACGTCACCAGGCCGTAAATCGCCGCGCCGAAAAGTGTGATCAACACGCACCCCAGCGCGAAGTTGCGATTCTTGAAGATCATCAGATCCACCAGCGGCTTTGGATGCACAAATTCCCGAACCAGGAAAAAAACAAACGCAACCACCAGTACGAATGCCGCCCATCGGATCCAGGTCGCGCCGAACCAGTCGTCTTCCTGACCCTTATCGAGGATGATCTGGAGGCATCCGAGCCAAACAGCCAGCAACCCCAGACCCCACAGGTCGATCCGCCCCGGTTTTGCGTTCTTAATGTACGGCGGATCTTCGACGTAGCGCATAATCATGAACACGGCGAAAATTCCGATGGGAATGTTGATGTAAAAGCTCCAGCGCCATGAGTAGGCGTCGGTGAGCCAACCGCCGAACGTTGGACCCAGGACCGGGGCAACCACGACCCCGAGCGCGAATACGGCCATCGCGAGTCCGCGCTTTTCGGGAGGAAAGCTCTCGAGAAGAATCGCTTGCGATATGGGCTGTAACGCGCCGCCGCCCGCTCCCTGGACAGCGCGCGCCAGCAGTAGGATACCCAGGCTTGGCGCCGCTCCGCATAGGAACGACGAGACAGTGAAAATAATGATGCAGATGACGAGAAATCGCTTGCGCCCGAATCGTAGACCGAACCAACTGCTGGCCGGCAACACGATCGCGTTCGCTACCAGGTAACTGGTTAAGACCCAGGTCGCCTCGTCATTCGTCGCCGAAACGCTCCCCGCAATGTACGGCAGCGCAACCGAGGCGATAGATGTGTCGAGCACCTCCATGAAGGTGGCCAACATGACCGATACCGCGATCAACCACGGATTCGAGGAGGGACGCCATTGTGAAGCGGGCTGGCTAGCCGCGGCCATCTAACATCCGCATTGGTTTAACAGGTAAGAACATGCCAAGTCTTTGGATGTTGGGGCACGGGCAACCGCTTCGCGCGATCGGCCTCCGAAGTGAGCTCATGACGCTTACCAGACTTTTGCCTAGCAGTTTTTCCGGTTCTTAACCGCAGCGCGTTCAGGATCAGCTTGCATAAATCAAGGACAGATCATGGTGTAAGCCTCAGGCGTCTGGTCGCGAAATCGACTTTATATGATTGGTGGAGCCGGTGGAATGATGTTCCAGGACCTTCGTTACGGCATGCGGTTTTGGATTAAGAGTCCGGGGTTCGCGGCCACGGCTGTGCTCACTCTGGCACTCGGGATCGGTGCTAACACCGCGATTTTCAGCTTGGTTTCAGCAGTGCTACTTCGTCCACTGCCGTACCCGAATCCTGAGCAACTTGTCGGTCTTGGGCAGTGGCGCAATCAGAAAGGTGAAGGCTACATCCAGACAGGCGTCTCGGCGCCCAATATCGCTGATATCGCGAAAAGCGGGGTCTTCCAGTATGTCGCTTACTATCGTTGGTCACGGTTCAACATTACCCAAGGAGACAGCCCCGAGAGCATAGAGGGCATAAAGGCCTCAGCCGAGCTGCTGCCTATGTTTGGTGTTCAGCCGCTTCTTGGGCGTGTCCTGACCAGCAGCGAAATGGAGTCCGGCAAGGATCACGTGGCAGTTATCGGTTACCGTCTCTGGCAAACACGTTACGGCGGCGACCCATCCGCTTTGGGAAAGTCAATCGACCTCGACCAGCAGAGTTACACCATCGTTGGCGTAATGCCAGCATCTTTTCGATTCACCTGGGACCGGGAAATGGATGTTTTTGTCCCACTAGTGCTTACGCCGGAGGAGCGGAGCGAAATAGGTCGCAGCACTTCGCGAGATCTACAGGCACAAGCGCGGTTGAAACCAGGCGTGACCATCGCCCAGGCGCAATCCGCGATGGACACTTCGGCGGATACTCTGGCTCGGGAATATCCGGACGCGAATAAAGGCTGGGGCATCAAAGTGGAGCCGCTCCACGCCGCCTACCATCGCCACATGCAAAAGCCGCTGTCCATCATGTTGGGCGCAGTCATTTTTGTCTTGTTGATAGCCTGCCTGAACGTCTCAAACCTGCTTTTGTCGCGTGCTACTGCCCGTAGGCGCGAGGTCGCCATTCGGGTCGCAATCGGAGCCGGCCGCCGGCGGCTGATCAAGCAACTGCTCACCGAGAGCCTTCTATTGGCTGCGTGCTCCGGCGCAGTCGGCACTGCGCTGGCGTTCGGCGGTGATCGACTCCTCACGCTGGCGATGGTGCGCTATGATGTCGCTCTCCCGAATGCCAGAATCATCGATATCGACTGGCGTGTACTGACATTCACCTGCATGCTTACGCTTGCGACGGGGCTCGCCTTCGGTGTGGCGCCTTCCTGGATCACGACGACATCGGCTGTGAATGACGCTCTGAAAGAGGGTGCGTTGAGCACAACTGCCGAGTCGGGCCGACGCCGTCTGAGGAATGCGCTCGTGGTCTGCGAAACCGCGCTCGCTTTGATTTTGCTGATCGGCGCAGGCCTGCTGGTGCGTACTTTCGTTAAGCTCGTCAGGATCGACCTTGGCATCAACCCCTCGAACGCGGTAACGATGGGCATCAGCTTGCCGGCTTACAAATATTCGTCGCCTGTTCAGCAGGCAGAATTCTATCGGACCGTTCTGCAGCGGATGGAGGTTATACCAGGCGTGAAAAGCGCCGGTGCCGATGGTGGGGGTGCGAACGTTTTCTTTCAACCGCAGGGCCAGCCTCGCGCAGCACCAGGACAGGAACCGACGGCTGCTTTCAGAATCATTACGCCGGATTTCCTGAAGGCAATCGGAACGCACCTGATATCGGGGCGCGCGTTCAGCGACCACGACAATCGGGACGCAGCACCGGTTGCCATCATCAGTGAAACCGTTGCGCGCCGTTATTGGCCGGACTCTAGTCCCATCGGTACCCACGTTACGATTCTGGCCCGAGTCTATTCCGGACAACAGTCCGGGACGTCGCGGTCTCTGCAGATTATTGGCGTGGCGCAGGACGTTCGAAACGATGATCTTTGGCGGCCGGAAGCGGCCATCTACGTGCCGTTCGCTCAAAGCCCGGTGGCGTCGGTATCTCTAGTTGTGCGAACTGCTGTGCCGCCGATGACAGTTGTGCCGGAACTGCGCCGCGCTGTGCAGGCTATCGACCGGCAGCAGCCTATAAACGGGATTCGTAGCATGGACGAAATGGTGTCACAAAGCTATGGCGCCATCCGTTTCCCTATGACGCTGCTGTGGATTTTTTCGGGGATGGCCCTTCTTCTCTCTGCCGTAGGTATCTTCGGTATCATGTCCTACACGGTGACCAGACGTACACGCGAACTGGCCATCAGAATGGCGCTTGGGGCCAGTCGTCAGGACATTCTCGGTCTCGTGCTGCGCGAGGGACTTTGGGTAACGTTGTTTGGAGTGGCTGTGGGCTTGGTGGGTGCGCTGGGATTGAGCCGCATTCTGGCCCAGTACCTCTATGGCATCAGTTCGACTGACCCGCTGACCCTCGGATTGGCATCTGTGCTGCTCATCTTCGTCGCCGTAGTTGCGGCCTACATGCCTGCCCGGAGGGCGGCTAAAGTCGATCCATTGGTGGCACTACGGTGCGAGTGATCCATTTGCCATAAGCGCTTTGCTGATCCACTCCGACACACGTGGCTCGGATACGAACAGCTCCAGCGCCAGAATCGGCATCTGATATTTTTTGCCTGATCAACTGCTCTCGGGATCGCACGACATTGGCCTTGAAAATCGGCTTCGGCATCGGCGTGGCAAGCGGAGTCGTCGGAACCCGCCAAAAAGATCCCTCCTGAATCCTGCTTGGCTTATTGCGTGTTCGCCCCTGCGCCAAGGCGCGTCTTCAATACGACCCGGAGCTTCGCCTTCATGACGACGCGAATCTCGTCATTCCGAGGATTTGTGAAACGGCAAACGATGCGCGATTCGGCATCCAAGGACACGATCGCTGGAACAGTCACTTCGGTCAGCCTCCAACCTGCCGGAAGAGTGACTTCGTTTCGCGGGCGGCCCAGCGTGCGGTCCCAGGTTAGTTCTCCGTTTTCGAGCGTATAGCCCTTCGGGTCCGTATATGTTTCGATTACGCGTACTCTTGCGGACTCGCCTCGGCCAATCGGATGTGGAAGCTCCGCCTGCACCACCACTTCATCGTCGGGCGCTGGATTCCGGTAATAGCCGAGCGCGTTCACGTCTTTGCCGGTTACCGTGTAGGTCTTCAACTGCTCACCGGTATCCAGATCGAAGATCTGAGATTCGCTGACGACGCTTCCCTTGCGCACGAAACTATGAACATACTTCTGACCAGGTCGCGTGACATTGAAATCGTGCGAAATGCGAAACTGATGCGTCGCCGGATCAAGGAGCCAGTAGCTGATTTCGCGGTCTTGCTCGGCGCGATGAATTTGCCCGTTCATGAGCGCGACGAAAAGCAAGAATAGGATTGCTCTCATGGCAGAAGCCTTCCCTTCAGTTTCACCATTAGCTCATCATCCCTATCGTTGACGAAGCTCACCCGGACACGGCCATCGGGTTGGGTGGAAACAATACCTGGCGCGCTGCAGCCTATGAGTTCATATCCGCTCGGCAGCACGATTACATTGCGCTTTATCCCGAAGCCGCGCCGGAACCACAACTCATTCCCTTCTCCGCCATACGAAGCTGCGTCCTTATATGTCTTAAAAATCCGCACGCGCGCTTCGCCCTCTTTCGGCACGCGATGAGCGAGGGTCACCAGCAGATAAGCATCGGCATTCGGCGTTCCCTTCAACCCATGTTGAGCCGCCTCAGCAGCGGTAACCGTGGCAAATGGTAGCGGCTGGCCCGTGGCCGCATCGATGACTTTTTCTTGGGAAGCGACCGAGCCGCGGCGAATGGGATTAAATAGGTAGCGCGCGCCTGAGACTCGAGTTGACATGTCGTACGTAATGGCGAACGAGTGGGTCTGCGGGGCGAGTAACTCGTACATCGTCAGTTCGTCGGATGCGAATGCCGGCGTGCAACACATCGCCAGCGCCGCGAGTAAGCGGAGCGAAGGCATGGATTCCTTTATCCTATCCGCATCCGCCAAAAGTGTGTTGAGATAGGTTCTAACTTATACAGAAGGAGATCGTTGATGCCGAACCAGCCGGAACCCCGCCTTACGCCTTATTTGATGGTTCAAGGTGGCCTGAAGGCGCTAGACTTTTACACCCGTGCGTTCGGGGCGGAAGAAGTCGACCGGTACATGGATCAGGACGGGCAGCGCTTAGGACACGCGGCGCTCCGTATCAACGGCGCATTCATATACATCTCGGACGAATTCCTGGAATTCGAATTCGTGAAGACCCGTTCGCCCTCCACTCTGGGCGGGACGACGGTCAGCATCACGCTCCACGTAGACGATTCCGATGCCTGGTTCGAACGAGCGGTCGCGGCCGGTGCGGAAGTTGTAAGACCGATTTCCAATCAATTCTACGGACGGAGCGCTAGCGTGCGTGATCCGTTTGGTCATCTGTGGGGAATTTTAAGTCCGATCGAGGAACAGGCTGCTTAACATGAAACGCATTCTCCTATTTCTGTCGCTCGCCGCACTCGCATTCGTCCCGATCGACATCAAGGTCCCTTCGAGACAGTTCAGCACGGTGGGTTCACTCTAGGGAGCACTTATGACGACACTACAAGTGGGATCGAAAGGACAGGACGTTCTGAACGCGCAATGTGCACTCGCCTCGGCGGGAGTTTATCCGGGCGACATCGACGGCTGTTTTGGGCCGCACATGCAAGCAGCGGTTTCGACGTTTCAGCAACAGAAAGGCTTGCCTACCACCGGCGTCGTGGATGAGGCAACCGCCGCCGCGCTTGGTATTCAGGACACACCGCCGGTAGCTTGCGACGTCGCGGGTGTCACTGCTCAACTGATCGCGCCTATGTTTCCCGGCACGCCCCTGGAAAATATCCAGGCGAATCTTCCCTACGTTCTAAACGCTCTCTCGGCGGCTGGTATGTGCGACAAGCAGATGGTGCTAATGGCGCTCGCCACGATTCGAGCGGAAACTGGCGAGTTCCTCCCCATCAGTGAATTTCGATCTTCCTGCAACACATCGCCGGGCGGTGCGCCGTTTGATTTGTATGATCACCGAACGGATCTCGGCAATGAAGGACCTCCCGACGGCGCGAATTTCCGCGGGCGAGGATTCATCCAGTTGACGGGACGCACCAACTTCCAAGTTCACGGGCAGGCGCTCGGCATCGAGCAGGAACTCCTGAGGCAGCCCACCATGGCGCACCGCCAGGACACCGCAGCCAAGCTGCTCGCCAGCTTTTTAAAGGCCCACGAGAGCGCGATTAGAACTGCCCTGGCGACGAACAATCTGGCACAGGCGCGGAAGCTCGTCAACGGTGGCTCGAACGGCCTTCCTCAATTCGAAGAGGCCTATAAAATTGGATTAACCCTGATTCCCGACGATCTCTCGGCGAATGCAGCATCGGCCTGACGCTCACCCGTCCGGTTCGCAAAGCTCCTTCAACCGCCGCGCATTCTGCGCGGCGTATCCGGCTTGATCGTTGTCGAAGTAAATATAAACCGCTCTCTGCTCGCGGCGCCATTTACGTATCCGGCGCGCCCACTCGAGTAGCGCTTGCTCGCTATAGCTGCCCTGATATTTGCCACCTGGTCCGTGCAGCCGCACGTACACCAGATCGGTCGTGACTTCGATGGGAGATTGGAATCCAGCAAGGTCGAAAATGCAATAGCCGGCCTGATAAGACGCAAGAAGATCGTAAATCTCCTTCACATTCCAGCTTGCATTGCGGAATTCAAAGGCGTACCGATGATGCTTCGGCAGTGCTTTCAGGAAATGCGCCAGCCGTTCCAGATCGAGCTCCCAATTCGGCGGTAATTGAAACAGGATGGGACCGAGCTTGCCCTCAAGCACGTCAACGGCGCCGAAAAATCGTTCCAGCCCCTGTTCCGGATCCTTCAGCTTTTTCATGTGAGTAAGGAATCGGCTTCCCTTTGCCGCAAAGCAGAAGCCGTCCGGCGTTGAATTCCGCCAGTTCTCTAACGCACTCTTCGTCGGTAGCCGGTAGAACGTGTTGTTCAACTCAACTGTGTCGAAGCGCTCCCAGTAATACGCGAGCATCTTCGATCCGGCAGTGCGCGCCGGGTAAAAAGTGCCGACCCAATGTTTATAGTGCCATCCCGATGTGCCAATTCGAAGTGTGGCCATGCTAGTCGTCGGAAACGGTCTGCAGCCGCGAGGCGTCTCGAATGCCCTCCGCGACCTCCGGTAAAATGCCGAGCTGAATGTAAATCGGCCGAATCCACTCGCGCAATCGAGGCAGCTGGCGCGCAAAGACCAACGCTCCCGCGATGCATAGCGCGCCGCTCGCAATAACAGTTTTCGGGGCTCCGATTTTAGCGGCCACGATCCCGGCAAGCAGACTGCCGAACGGCGACATTCCCGCGAACGACATGGCGTAGAACGACATCACGCGCCCGCGTTTCTCTTCCTCCAGAATCGTTTGCAAAATCGTATTACTCGCCGCCATTTGCCGCATCATTCCGAAGCCGGTAAAGACCAGCAGCAACATGGAAAGCCACAGCAGCCTGGAAAAGCCGAATCCGACGAGTGCAGCTCCGAAAATAACAGACGAAACAGGAATCACTTTCCCAAGCCCGACCACTGTTCGCCGCGTCGCGAGAGCAAGCGCGCCCACCAGTGCGCCCACACCGGTACAGGCCATGAGGATGCCAAGAGTGTGGGGACCGCCGCCCAAAACGCGGGCCGCGAAAACGGGCATGAGCACCGTATACGGCATGCCGAGCAGGCTGATTACGGCCAGCAACAACAGAATCGCGCGAATCGGAACCGAGCCGGTCACATAGCGCCAGCCTTCAACAAGCTCCTGCCATGTCTTCTTCGAGCGCGATCGCGCAGCAGGACGCTGGACATGCATGGCCAGCAGCGAAATAATCACCGCCGCATAACTGAAGCCGTCAATGAGGAAACAATATCCTTCTCCGACCGCTGCAATGACCACGCCCGCTACCGCCGGTCCAATCAGCCGGGCTGCGTTGACCATTGACGAGTTCAACGCGATCGCATTCGGCACATCGGCGCGGTCGTCCACCATCTCGACTACGAACGCCTGCCGCGCTGGCATATCAAAGGCATTCACCACACCCTGGAAAAACATGAGCGCGATCACGTGCCACACCTGGATGGTCCCGATCAACGCGAGAACCGTTAGCGCGAACGATTGCACCATCGACAGCGCTTGTGTGGCCACAAGCGTTCGATGCCGGTTCCAGCGATCGACCCAGACGCCCGCAATCGGAGCTAGAAAAAACAGCGGCACCTGTCCGACGAAACTGGCGGCCCCGAGCAGAAACGCCGAGTGGGTGAGTCGATAAATCAGCCAGCTTGTAGCAACTCGCGTCATCCACGTGCCGACCAGCGACACGCTTTGACCGGAGAAAAACAAGCGGTAATTGCGCGACCGCAAAGCGCGGAGCGTCACCAACCATGTTTTCGAGGGGAGCCTGTCTTTCGACGCGCCCGGACGAGCAGAGCCTGAAGTCACAACCTGATTTCAGCGTACGTGACGGGTCTTAAATTCCTGCTGCGCTTGCTATCCTGATCCAATCGCCGCTGCTGTGGCTCTCGAATGCCCGCACTCCTTCGATCCCTTCCTCGCATTTGCGTGGCTCTGGGTCTATCCACTCCTTCAATGCTGGGCCGCGCCGCCGAACGCGAGTACAAGGACGGCAATACCTTCCTGGAATTCCGCCTGGATTACCTGACCGATCCCTCCGCGGGCGCCGAATTGATTCGTACCTTTCGCAAGCGCTATCCCGATTCACACGTGCTTGCCACTTGCCGCCACAAACAGAATAGGGGTCGCTTTTCGGGAAGCATTTCTCAACAGCTCGCGCACCTTGAAAACGCCGGCAGGGCTGGCGCTGCCGCGGTCGACCTGGAGATTGAATCTGCAGAGCCTGGAAAGTCCGCGCTCCCGGCCTTGCGCACCTCCGCTCCCCTGCTCGTCTCGTATCACAACTTCGAAAGCACTCCGGCGCTTGACCCGGTTTTGCGCCGCCTTCAACGCGTTCCGGCGGACGCGTACAAAGTGGCCACGACCGCGCGCAAGCCCAACGACATTCAACGAATTCTCAATTTTGCCCGTGAACACTGCGGTGACACCCGCCTCGTTGCTTTCGGTATGTCCGAGCTCGCCATCGCGACTCGCGTCCTCACTCCCGGGCTCGGCTGCGTGTACACCTATGCTGCGCCGTCCGGCATCGAAGGTACTGCGGCAGGCCAGATCGTTGCACACGACCTGCGTTCGCTGTATCGCTGCGAAAAGCTCAACCGCCAAAGTCGCGTCTACGGTGTGATCGCCGATCCGGTCGCGCA
>JAVKSW010000044.1:0-11093 GCA_039583505.1 Bryobacteraceae bacterium
CCACGGGCCATCGATATCGATATTCTGCTGCTTGGAAACACCGTGATGAACACGCCGGAACTGAGGATTCCGCATCCGCGCATGCTGGAACGGCGATTCGTGCTGGAGCCGCTGATCGAGATCGCGCCGGAATTAAAACACCCGGAAACTAGACGGCCGCTGAGCAGATATTTGGCCGATGTCGCGAGCCAGAAGGTGCGGAAGGCCGGCGGTACGGCTTAAGGCTTCGAACTGGCTGCATCGAGTTTTTCGATCGAGACAGTAGCGATGCGGTTGCGATCCATGTTCGTGATGGTGAATCGGCGTCCCCCGTACTCGATGGAATCCTTCACCTTTGGGATGTGACCGAGCTGGAAAAGCAGGAAGCCGGCGAGCGTCTCGAACCCGGCCTCTCCAGGCAGAACCAGGTTATAACGGGTTTCGAGATCGCGAATGGTAGTGCCGCCTTCGAGCTGCAGCAGTTTCTCCTGATCGGAGGGAGTGGGGCGAACCATGTCGTGCTCATCTCCGATATCGCCGAAGACTTGTTCAAGCACGTCTTCGAGAGTGACTAAGCCAGTGACGGTTCCGAACTCGTCAACCACCAGGGCCATATGCGCGTGGCTGGTGCGGAATTCATCGATCAATTGATTGAGGGGCTTGGTTTCAGGGACAACGGGGGGCTTGCGAACGAAGCGCCGCAGCCGGAAAGGGCGCGCGGCACGGCGGTCGTGCGCGAAATGCCGCTCATCCCATACGCGCATTAGGTCTTTGTAATGCACGATGCCGATAATCTGTTCGGGGCGGTCTTCATAAACGGGAACCCGGGTGAACTTGTGTTCAGCCATAACGCCCAAGACCTCTTCCAGGGTTGCATCGACCGGCAGCGACACGATGCTGTGTCGCGGCGTCATGATTTCGCGCGCGGAGTAATCGGCAAGCTCAATCAGCCGCTGAATGGCGTCCTCTTCGAATTGCTGCAGGTGTCCTTCATGGCGGCTGGATTGAATGACGTACTTCAGCTCTTCGGGAGTATGGCCACCGCTTACGTGCCCGGTTCCCAGGCCGAGTATCCGCAGAATGAGCGCGGACGAGCGCTCGATAACGACCACGAAGGGCTGCGAGAGGCGATAAAAAACAAGCAGAACAGGGGCGGCGAGAACGGCCACGCGGTCGGCTTTCTCGATGGCGAGATTCTTGGGGACCACTTCGCCGATGATCACGTGGGCATAGCTGATGATTAAGAACGCGATGGCAAAGGCAACGCCGTGCAGCAGAACGGCCGATGCATGAAGACGCAATGGTTCAAGGATGTTGCGCAGGACGTGATAGAGCGTGTCCTCACCAGCCCACCCGAGTCCCAGGCTCGCTAGCGTGATGCCTATCTGAGTGACGGATAGGAGCCGGCCGGGATTGGCGAGCAAACTGAGAGCGCTCTGAGCCCCGGCCTGACCCTGTTCGGCGAGTTCGCGAAGGCGCGATTGGCGGACGGAAACGAGCGAAACCTCCGCGGCCGCGAAGAACCCGTTGGCCGCGAGAATGATCAGCAGAACTATGAACCGGAGAGTCATTGTCCAACGCGCACAGCCCAGCAGCCTGCAGAGTAAAATCGGTGATTGCTATCCCGCCTGGTGCGCATTATCAATGTGAGCATAGCGGTTCTGGTTGTGCTCATCGCGATCGCGATGTATTGGTATGCGGTGCGACCGCTGCCTAAGACTTCAGGCGAGATTGCGGCGCCGATCCGCGCGGACGCGGTGATCAGCCGTGACGCTCTCGGCATTCCCCACATTGAGGCGTCTTCGTGGCAGGATGCCGTCTTTCTGCAAGGCTATGCGACGGCGCAAGACCGATTGTGGCAGATGGACACGCTGCGGCGGCTGGGCGCGGGTGAGTTGGCGGAGGTGTTCGGATCGCCTGCCCTCAAGACGGACGAGCGCTCGCGCAGGATGCGCATGGGTGCCATCGCAGAGACTTATGTCGCGCGACTCAGGCCCCAAGACCGCGCATTGTTCGTCGAATATGCGCGCGGTGTGAATTACTTCATCGACACGCATCGCGGCGATTACTCACTCGAGTTTTCGCTGCCGGGCCACGCCTACGACCCGCGGCCCTGGACACTGACGGACTCGATGCTCGTCGGCCTCGTGATGACTCGCGATTTGACGGATTCCTCCGAGTTCGAGCACGACAAAGGTATATTGCTTCAGATCGCCGATCCGGTGAAAGTGAGAACTCTGTTTCCCGCAGTTCAGGGGCAGTACGTCAGTCCGGGATCGAATGCATGGGCGGTTTCCGGCGCGCATACGGCGGATGGGAAGCCGATGGCGGCGAACGATCCGCATCTCCGGTATAGCGTGCCGGGAACGTGGCACCTGGTGCATCTGAAGGCGCCAGGATTGGACGTTTCAGGTGTGGCACTGCCGGGCTTGCCATGTGTGATCAGCGGGCATAACCAACAAATTGCCTGGGGCGTAACGAATCTGCAGGCCGATGTCATCGATCTGTATGTCGAGCGGATCGATGAGCGCAGCGGCCAGTATCTGTTTCAGGGCAAGACGCAGCAGGCGCAGCTCGATAGACAATTCATCGGCGTCCGAGGTAACAAACCGGTCGAAGTGGATACCTGGGTTACGCGGCATGGCCCGGTGGTTATCCACGAGAACGGAAACAGCTACAGCATGCGGTGGAGCGCGGCGGATGGCTTCAGCTTTCCTTTTATGGATGTCGACAGAGCGCAGGACTGGCAAAGTTTTCGCACGGCGCTCAGCGAGTTTTGGGCCCCTGCTCAGAATTTCGTCTATGCGGATCGAGCTGGGAACATCGGATACCAGGCAGCAGGGCGCGTACCGGTGCGCCGCGGTTTCGAGGGAGATGCGCCGCTCGACGGAACCTCCGGAAATTTTGAGTGGGACGGTTACATTCCGTTTGAGCAGATGCCGAGCATCTACAACCCGGCATCGGGTATTGTGGCGACGGCGAATCAAAATCCTTTTCCGGCTGGTTATGCGTATGGCGTCGGAGGCAATTTTGCGGACAAGTATCGCGTCGACCAGATTCGAGCGCTCCTGAACCGAAAACAGAAATTGACGGTTGACGATATGCTGGCCGTGCAAAAAGACGTGTACTCGGCGTACGATTATTTTCTGGCACAGCAGATCGTGGCCGCAGCGGCCAGGCGCGGGACCAAGGATGCATTGGTACGGGACGCGATTCCTGTGTTGCGGCGCTGGAACGGGCAAATGGAGAAAGACGAAGCCGCGCCGATGATGATGGAGTTGCTCAATAACCAGATGGGCACGACCGTTGTTGTGTCATTGCTGCAGCCGGCCATCAATAAAGCGGTTCAGGCGAAGTTGCGGTCGGAGCCGCAGAACGCGCAGAACAAGACGGGAAAACCCGGACGGAGCGCCGTCGGCGCCGGTGGCGTTGCGATTAGCGGACCACCGGTTCCCGACATTCTTCCGCGGCCGCAGGTGCTCGAGCAATTGTTGCGTTCACGGCCGACCGGATGGGTGGCGAAGGACGATTGGGACGGTTGGCTGCTGGAGAATTTCAGCTCCTGCCTGCAGGCCGGGCGAAGACTGCAAGGAACACCGGTTTCCAAGTGGCGCTGGGGACACATGCTGCAGTGGAGACTGGAACAGCCCATAGGTAAAAATTTGCCGCTGGTGGATCGATTCTTCGATATCGGGCCAGTGGACATGAGTGGATCGGGTACTACGGTGAAGCAGACCACCGGCACGTTGGGACCTTCTGAACGCATGGTGGTCGATGTGGGTGATTTAGACAAATCCGTGCAGAACGTGGTGATGGGCGAGTCGGGATTTGTGGCGTCGGGCCATTACAAAGATCAGTGGCCGGCGTACTACACGGGAAGAAGCTTTCCGATGGAGTTCGATCGCGTGGATGCGAAAGAGGTGTTGCGTGTCAAGCCAGGGCCGCGATGACCATCTACACGATTGGCCACTCCACGCGGACTGCAGACGAGTTTGTTCGCATTCTGCGCAAGTTTGCGATTGAGCTTCTGGCGGATATTCGCACCGTGCCGCGGTCCCGCCGCAATCCACAGTTTGAGCAGGTGGAACTCAGGCAAACGCTGCTGGACTCCGGCATCGAGTACGTTCACTTACCGGAGTTAGGAGGCTTGCGCCGGGCGCGCAAAGATTCCGTTAACGCCGGCTGGGAAAACGCCTCATTTCGAGGCTATGCGGATTATATGCAGACAGCGGAGTTCGAGAGAGCTATCGCAGAACTGATTGCCATGGCCGCCAGGAAGACAGCCGCGATCATGTGCGCGGAAGCGGTGCCGTGGAGATGTCATCGTTCTCTAGTTGGCGACGCGCTGCTAGTGCGCGGCATGGCGGTGGAAGACATCATGAACGAGAGGACCGCCAACGCGCACAAGCTGACCGCCTGGGCGCGGGTGGAAGGACTGAAAATTACGTATCCCAAACCGGAGCCGCCACCTTCCATCGATTGAATGAGCGGGAAACGACTCGGGCCTGCTTTTAGTCCTAAGAACGAGGGCCTATGCCACAGCAGGAACAACACGAGACACCCGAGAATCTGGTAGAAGCGCCGGGAGAGGCCGAGCGCGCCGCGCGAAGCTTGCAGGAAGCTGCTGATTCGAATGCCACATTGCAGGGTTATTACTCGATCAACGAAATCAAAGCTCCCGAAGAGGTTGAGAAATCGGCTGGAGAAGACAAAGACGCTAAGGACGGGTGAGCGGCGCTAAGCCTCGGTCGCGAGCTCAACAGTTCCGTCGGAGTTCAGCGTGTAGCGCTGCCCGCGCCAGTTGATGGAATTGCCGAAAAAACCCGCGATCCAGAAGCCGAAGCCAAGCAGATCCTGCAGTGGCAGCAGAAGCCAAGGCACGGATGCACGCAGAATGCGTCGCGAGATAGTCCAGGCGGCTGCGGTGCGGAACAGTAAGGTAATGGCCAGCAACCGCCAGGAACCGGGGCACGCCAGGCAAATGCACACTCCCACAGGCAAGGTGTAAGTGAAGAACTGGCCGATGTAGCCCAGCGGACGGGAACGGCGCGTTGTTCTTGCCCAGCGCAGGCGATGCGAAAAGTTGTCAAGCATCGTCGCGTTGCCAATATGGTGCTCGACGACATAGGACGAAAGGCGAACCATGAAGCCGAGCTCGGCGGCGATTCTGCCCAACATGAAGTCTTCCGAGCTGAGATAATCCTTTACACGCTCGATGCCACCGAGCGCGAGGAGAACGTGCTTGCGCGCGACAATCGTCGGGCCGACAGCGAATCTTGTACCTTCTATGAGCACTGCGGTGAACAGGCCCGCATGGAAATCGGTGTTCATTCCGATCGCTTCCAGACGCGACCAGATGGCGTTGCCCGGAACCGCGCGATACGGGCACGTGACTAATCCGAGGCGCTGATCGGCGAATTCGGCGGCGATGCGGCGGCAAAAATCGCTTTCCACGCGTACATCGCTGTCGCTCATAATAATGAGATCGTGATTCGACGCGCCGAACATGCATTGCAGGCTGAAGACCTTGGCGTGCGGGTACGGCGGTTCCCCGGTAACCATCAATTTCGATTTCACGTCCGGGTACTCAGCCATCAGCCGGCGTACGATGTTCGCGGCCGGGTCACCGTCGTGGCGCACCGCAAACAAAAGCTCGAAATCCGTGTAATTCTGCTTGAAGAAACTGCGCAGATTGTCTTCCAAGCCGTCGTCGAGCCCCGCGAGCGGCTTGAGGACACTGATCCCGATCGGGCGCTGAGCACGCGGCGGCCGGCGCCTGCGTACGTGAGTCACCGCTGCTGTGATCACCAGAACGCAATATACCCAGCAGCCCAGCAATACTAAAGCTGCAAGAAGCACGTTTTATTCTTCTAAATCTTTGCTCGTAACAAGCTGCAAAAGGCGGGACGTAAACTCATCCACCCCGACAGCCCCTTGATCGCCACGCTTTCGGTTCCGGACAGAGACCTGTCCGGCCTGGGCTTCGCGATCCCCCACAACCAGCATATAAGGAATCTTTTGCAGTTGCGCTTCTCGAATCTTGAAATTGACCTTATCGCTGCGGTCGTCGAGTTCCGCGCGGATGCCACGAGTGAGGAGAGTCTGGTGGACTTGGCGGGCGTATTCGTTCTGCCGGTCGGCGATCGGCAGTACAACGGCCTGCACGGGAGCAAGCCATACCGGGAAGGCTCCGGCGTATAGCTCGATCAGATAGGAGATCATGCGCTCCATAGTGCTGATGATGGCGCGGTGAATCATCACCGGCCGGTGTTGATGTCCGTCAGGGGCGATGTAACCGAGCTCGAATTGATTCGGAAGATGGAAATCGATCTGAATGGTTGAATAAGTCTCTTCGTGGCCCATGACATCGGCGAGCTGAATATCGAGCTTCGGTCCGTAGAACGCAGCTTCGCCAGGCGCTTCCGTATAGGCAAGGCCAAGCGAGTCCAGGGCTTCGCGGAGGACGCGCTCGGCGAGCGACCACATCTCGTCATTGGCGACATATTTCTCCGTGTTCGTCCTATCGCCCAACGAGAGCCGATAGCTATACTCTTTTATTCCCAGGTCGCGGTAGGCCTCTTCGACGAGCTGCATCACCTTCGTGAACTCAGCCTTGATCTGGTCGGGAGTACAGAAAATGTGCGCGTCATTCAGCGTCATACAACGCACTCGGCTGAGACCGCTCAGAACACCGGAGCGTTCGTAACGATACATCGTCCCCAGCTCCGCAATCCGAACCGGCAGATCGCGATAGCTCCGCATCTTGGATTTGTAGATCAGAATGTGATGCGGGCAGTTCATCGGGCGCAACACCATCTGCTCAGTCTCCAGATCCATGGGCGGGAACATATCTTCGTGGTAATGCTCCCAGTGGCCGGAGCGCTGGTATAGCTCGACTTTCGCGAGATCGGGCGTGTAGACGTGCTGATATCCCGCCAGGCGCTCCTTCTCGAGGATGTATTCCTCCAAGACGCGACGAACTGTCGCGCCCTTTGGAAGCCACAACGGCAGTCCTGCGCCGACCAATTCATTTACGGTGAAGAGTTCGAGATCTTTGCCGATTCGCCGGTGGTCGCGTTTCTTCGCTTCTTCGAGACGATTTAAGTAATCCTCGAGCTCTTTTTTGGTGAAGAAAGCCGTGCCGTAGATGCGCTGTAGCTGCGGATTCTTTTCATTGCCCTTCCAATACGCACCGGCGATGGAGAGAAGCTTGAACGCTTTCAGCTTTTCGGTGGAAGGAACGTGCGGGCCGCGGCAGAAGTCGATAAAATTCGGCCCGAGCGTATATTCGGAAAAGATCTCTCCGGCGCGTTCCTCGATCAGCTCGCGTTTCATCCAATCGTCGCGATATTTTTCGAGACCTTCTTTCTTGGGCGTGAGCTTACGCTCAAACGGCAGGTTCTTGGCCTGCAACTCGCGCATGCGAGCTTCGATCTTCTCCAAATCTTCAGGAGTGAACTTGGTGTCGCGCTGGAAATCGTAGTAGAAGCCGGATTCGGTCGGCGGCCCGATGCCGAGCTTTGTCTCCGGAAACAGCTCCAGGACGGCGGCCGCGAGCAGATGGGCGGTGGAGTGGCGGTACACATCGAGCGCTTCGCGGTTTTTCGTGGTCAGGATTTCGAGCTTCGCGTCGTGTTCAAGCGGGCGGGTCAGATCGAACAGATTCCCATCCACGCGCGCGACGATCGCGTCAGCGGCCAAGCGAGGGCTGATCGATTTTGCAACGTCAATCGGCCGGCTTCCTTCGGGTACGGGCTGTTGACTGCCATCCGGCAGAGTAATGGTCAGGCTCATGTTCCTAAAGGTAAATTCGAGCGTATCAGACGTTTCTGAAGCCCTAGCCTGGAGATTGGCATTGAAAGCAAGCGGGATCTCGGTGCGCGTCCATTGCTAAACTAAAAAATACTCCTCCGCGTGAGCACCTCTACCATAGCCTCCGGTTTTGACGAATCTGCGCTGGTTCTCCGCGCTAAAGCCGGAGATGTCGATGCGTTTTCAGAGCTGGTCAAGCACTATGACCGGCGCGTTTTCCGCATGGCCAAGCAGATCACGCAGAATGACGACGACGCCGAAGACGTGCTGCAGGAAACTTTCCTTAAGGCCTATACTCACCTCGATAATTTCCAGGGAAATTCTAAGTTCTACACGTGGCTGGTAAGGATAGCGGTCAATGAAGCTTTGATGAAGCTGCGGAAACGGCGCTCCGATCGCACTGTTCCGCTGGACGAGCCGATCGACACGGGGGAAGATGAGATGCCCCGCGAGATCGCCGTTTGGGACGAGAACCCGGAAGAGACCTATTCCCGGGAAGAATTGGCTGATATTCTCGACGAGGCGATCCAAAGTTTGAAGCCCGCTTATCGAACCGTTTTCATTCTGAGAGACATCGAAGAACTGTCCATCGAGGAGACGGCGGAGGCTTTGAACTTATCTATATCGGCGGTAAAGAGCCGCCTCCTCCGAGCCAGGCTGCAGCTTCGCGATAAGCTGACCCGGCAATTTAAGCGAAAGGGGGACGACGCGTTTGCTTACCTGTAAGCAGTTTTTGCAGGAAATGAACGACTTCCTCGACGATACGCTCGACCCGAAGCTTAAGGCCGAGTTGGAGAGACATGTAAAAGAGTGTCCCAACTGCTGGGTCGTGTGCAACACCACCGAGAAGACTATCAAGGTCTACAAAGGCATGGAGGCGCAGCCAGTCCCACAGCACATTCAAGCCAGGCTCATGGAAGCTTTGGAGAAGAAGTGCAAAGCCAAGCGTGCTGCTTCAGCCGACAAACTGGACGTCTAAAGAAACGCTGAAGAACTCGCCGAGCTATTGTGGCTGGCCGAAGATCTGGCTGAATTTCCTCTGCTGGGCGGGGTTCAGGACGTCCAGGATACGCTGCTTACCGTGCTCGGCAACATCGTCTCGTTCGTCCTCAATGTTCTGGTAATACTTTGCGTAGTCGTCCAAAACTTTGGTGACGACCCGCTCTTGTTCCGGAGTCAAGTTCAACTCGGCCTTCAGGCTTTTTAGTCCCACGCGCTGCGCGGCGTCGAGTCCCTGATACTGTTCACGCGGAAATACACGCGTGTGCAGGTAAGTGCGCGTAATGGCCGATCCAAATGCTGCGCCACACAAAAATATGACAGCGAGAATCGTAAGAACCTTTGGGTTCCACCATCCGTCATCGTCGCGGCGGAGGGAATTGGGCCGCCGTACTGAAAGAGGAGTAGCTATTGGGGCGATCCTTGATGCGATACGAAATTAGCCAAAACTGCATCCCGTTGCTGCGCCGGACTGCCCATCACCAAAGGCGCGTCATGCAGCTGCTGCGCAACCATGCGTTCACCACCCAGGTGCCCATCGCGGCTCTCCTGGGTGATTACGTAACTGCCCAGCATGAGCGCAAGCGTCAACGAGGCATATACAAGAGGCTTGGCGAAAGGCGAGTAAATCAGCACCGACCAGATGGAGTGCTTGGCGCGCTCCTCAATGCGCTGCAAAACGCGTGCGTAAAACCCCGGCGCAGGCAGCATCTCTTCAGGCGCGCGTAGTGACCGAAGCAATTCGGATTGCGCTTTCATTGAATGCAGCTCCGATGAACACCCGGCGCAAGACGACAGGTGCTTCAATGCATCTTGCTCCGCCGCGGCTCCCCGTGCCGCCAACAGATCTTCCAAACCATCCAGCATGGATCCGTGCATATTTCCCTCAAAAAAAGAGCTAACCATTTGCAGATCTAACGTCCGCTTTACTCAACTTTACACCCAAATACAGCACCCGCCCAGCCCTTTAGCGAGTGTCTACGTGTGGCGGGGTCAGAGGCGCTTTGTCCAGCCTCTGCGCCGCCTTGACCAGCTTTTGCCGTGCCCGGAAGAGCTTCACCTTGATGGTGTTTTCGTTCATGCCCGTCATTTCCGACAATTCCTCGACAGAATGGCCTTCTACCTCTTTCAATAAGATCAGCGAGCGGTCTTCTTCCGATATTTTCGAAAGCAGCTTCATGATCAAATCGTGCTGGGCGAGCTGCCGGTCGACCGCAGGCGCATGGTCCGTAGCGGGTTCCGAGTTCTCCATGCGCAGCGATTCATCCGCGGAAAAATCGCTCTCGTAAACCAGCTTTCGAACCCTCTTCTTACGTAAGTAGTCGTAGCATTCGTTAACCGTGATCTTATAAATCCAGGTCAGCAGCGAGCTGCGAAAATCGAAACTCTTGATCGAAAAATAGATCTTGGCAAAAACCTGCTGAGCGATATCTTCCGCATCGTTGCGGTTGCGGAGAATACCGTAGATAATCGAAAAAACCTTCGCCTGATAGCGATCGACGACCTCGCGGAAAGCGAGCTCGTCCTGGGCTTGTACGCGCCGGACAAGCGCCGCCTCTTCGGTGCTACGGTGATCCAATTTGGTCTTTGCTCGAGTCGCTTCTCCGGCCCTCGCCGGAAACGGAAGAGTAGCACTGAGCCCGCTCATATGCCAGCCGACGTGCTGTCTTGTGAATGGGTTACAAGAACTTGGCGCACCCTCCCCCGGCGTGCGGCTGATGCCATTATGCCAAAGGGTGGGCAGGCGGGCATACACTGGAAGCCTGGTCCGCCTGGCAGGCATCTAACATTTGAATTTGGTTGTAAACTAGAGGCAACCACCAGTTTTGCAAGGAGATTGAATGATTCAGCTAACCGAAACCGCCGTTAATAAGGTCACCGAGATCTTGAGCATGCAAGAGCCTAAGCCTGCGGGCCTGCGCATTTCCGTCGTGGGCGGGGGTTGCTCAGGCTTCAGCTATTCCATGGCTTTTGAAAATCAGCCGAATATGCTGGATAAGACGTACAACTTCGGTCCTTTGAAGGTGTTTGTCGATCAGGCCAGCATGCTGTACCTCGATGGCGCCGAGGTGGATTACGTCGAAACCTTGGAGGGCTCCGGATTTAAGTTCTCGAACCCGCAAGTGAAATCGACCTGCGGTTGCGGCAGTTCTTTCAGCGTGTAGCCAGGCGTCTCAAATAGGATTCTGGGCCGAAGGGGCGTAGATGCTCCTCCGGCCCTTTTCGTGTGTGCCGAGCATGTTCGACAGCTCGAAGGTGAAAGTCCTTTTCACAACCTGATGGAGGTGAAGTGATAGCGAAGC
>JAVKSW010000045.1:0-10949 GCA_039583505.1 Bryobacteraceae bacterium
GTTCGGACATGAGCTGACGATCGTGTTCAAGCACAGTCCGACCTGTCCGATCAGTCTGTTAGCCCATCGCGAAGTGATGCGATTCCGGAAGGCGCAACCGGATGCGCTCGTTTTTCTGGTTTCCGTTCGCCGCGCGTGCGACGTCGCGCGCCACATTGCGGAACGCACGGGAGTACGCCACGAATCGCCGCAGATTGTGGTGCTGCGCCGCGGAGTTGTCGTTGCGGCAGCCTCCCACGACGAGATTACGGCCGAGCTGCTCAGCTCCGTCTTCGGCTCGGAGTGCGCCGAAAGCTTCATCCAGCAGTAGTCGCCACCGAATTCCTCCAGTTCGCATTCAGCCATGCATCGAACTTCATAAGCTGAGGCCGCTCGTCGCGCAACGATGAGATGTCGACGTGGTACCCGACATTCTGAAACCACTTGTACATCACCGCCATCTCAGGGCCTGCTTGTTGCTCGAATCGGTCCCACGGCGCCTGCTGATACTTCACCTCGTGGCCGGATGCGCGGCTGAACGCCTCCGCGAGTTCGGTCATCGATAGATCGTCACCCGCGATATCGACTGCGCGCCCCTGCCACTTCCCACGATGTTCGAACGCCATCGCAACGAATGCGCCGATATCTTCCACTGCGATCATTTGGAACCGCGTCTCGGGCATCAAGGGGAGCGCGAGTGTTCCCTTGTCGATGCCCCCTCTCATTCCAAGCCAGTTCTCCATGAAGAACACCGGCCGGAAAATCGTGTAGGAAAGGCCAGTGCCGCGAATGTGCTCTTCGATTCGGAACTTGCTGTCGAAATGCGGAATCCCGGTGTTCTGATCCGCGCTGCCGACCGAGCTGTAGACGAAATGACTCACCGCCGATCGATTCGCGGCATCGGCAAGATGGATGCCCTGGCGCACCTCGGCTTCCGCGCCGTCCTGCCAGTTCTGGACCGAATAAACCCCGTAAACTCCCTCGAGCGCGCGCATGACGGAGGCGCTATCCTCCAGGTCGCCCCGCACGATTTCCACGCCGTGTGCGGCCAGCGATCTTGCTTTCGGTTTCTCCGGATCGCGCGTGATCGCACGTACCGGAAATCCCCGTTCGCGGAGGTGACGCAACGCTGCGCCGCCTTGATGACCCGTAGCGCCGGTCACGAGGATCAATCTGTCATCCTTTTTCGCCATTCTTCTCAGCCTCTGCGCATTGGACAGAACCCGACGGCCTTCGGTTTCCGCCTTCCCGCACTTGATACTTTTAAGACATGTTGACGACAGCCACCAAGCGCATCGCGCCGCCCAAACGATTGCTGTACGGGCCGGGTCCTTCCATGGTCGATCCGCGAGCTTACGAGGCGATGAGCCAACCCGTCGTGGGTATTCGCGATCCTTACTTTCTCGAGATCGTGAATGAGATCCGCGTCGGCCTGCGTGAGGCGTTCGGCACCAGGAATCAGTTGACCTTCCCCGTTCCAGCCGGCGGTAGCGGCGCTATGGAAACAGCCATTGCGAATTTCGTCTGGCCAGGTTCGAAGTTCGCCGTCTTTACCGCGGGCGCTTTCGCCGATCGAATGACCGCCATGGCGCAGCGCCAGCGCGCGAATGTGGCTCGGCTCGACAAACCGTGGGGCGAGGTATTCAGCGCGCGAGAAGCGGACGAATTCATAGAACGTGAACGTCCCGATGTGGTCGCGTTCGTACAGGCGGAGACCTCGACCGGCGCATATCAGTCGGGTCGCGCGATTGCGCCTGCCGCGCGAAACGTCGGTGCGCTGGTGATTGCGGACTGTGTGACCTCGCTGGGCGCCATGCCCGTTGAGCTGGATGCCGTGGGCATCGATGTCGCGTTTAGCTGCTCGCAAAAGGGCTTGAGCTGTCCCGCCGGATTGTCGCCGGTCTCTCTCTCCCCGAAAGCTTGGGAGCACTTGAATAAGCGCGCTGACGATCCATTCACCTGGTACTTCGACGTCCGTGGACTGGTCAAGTATTTTGAGCCGCCGCACGTGTATCATCACACTCCCTCGCCGCCGCTCTATTACGCCATGCACCAGGGGCTCGCGGTCATCGAAGAGGAAGGTTTACGTAATCGATGGGACCGCCATTTGCACGCAAATAGACGGCTGATTGCCGGGCTCACCCGCCTGGGCTTCGAGCCACTCGTAAAAAATTCGGACGATAGGATTTGGCATCTGACCACCGTTGTTCCGCCTGCTTCCGTAAACGAAGCGCAGCTCCGGCAAAGGCTGCTCGACGAGTACAACATCGAGATTGCCTCCGGTCTCGGCCAACTGACCGGCAAGATTCTTCGCATCGGCACCATGGGACCGCTTGCCACCGATGAAAATGTGGATCTCATCCTCGACGCCATAGCCGCTTGCATGTAGCGCGCCTATGTCTTCCGATTTTGTTGTTCAGCTCGGATTTCGCCAGCTTCAGCTCCTCAAAGACGACATTACCCGCATCGCCGTTGACGCGATCGTGAATGCTGCGAACTCGCAATTGGCCGGCGGCGGCGGAGTAGATGGCGCCATTCATCGTGCCGGCGGACCGGAAATCATGCGCGAACTGAATATCATCCGGCAACGAATCGGCCAGTGTGAAACAGGCGGCGCGGTGGTCACCGGCGCGGGACGATTGCCGGCAAAGTATATCTTCCATGCCGTCGGACCGCGATATCGGGACGGGAAACACCACGAGCGCGATCTGCTCACCTCGTGCTATCGAACCTGCCTCGATCTCGCGGCTGAGCACGACGTCAAGACCATCAGCTTTCCATCCATCAGCACCGGCATCTACGGCTATCCCATCGAAGAGGCCGCTGACATTGCGGTGAGAACCGTGGCAGAGTGGCTGCACGAGCATAGCGGACCCGTGCACACCGTCAAATTGATACAGTTCAGCGAAGCCGATCATCAGGTGTATCGCGCCCACGCTCAGAAGCTACGGGGCGGCTTGGCTGCCGCCAATCAGAGTTAGCTGAGCGCTAGCTAAAATGTAATGGGTCGATGCAAGTTCTCGAGGCTGGATCGAACAAGTACTTACTCCTTGAGCTGGAGCCGGAGTCCATCGGCAATATTGCGCGCCAGGTTGGTTTCGAATTTAAGATCGACGACCGGGCTCGCGTGCTCTCGGTAGATCTTTCCGCCCCAGACCGGCAGGCGCCGCTCTTGTTGTTCGATGCCGCGGACCCCGGCAACCTGGGTTGGTTTTCGCGCTGCCAATTCTATGTGGACGGAAAATCGGGAAGCGTTCTACAGACCCCGCTGTGGCTGGCCAACCAGCGAGACCGGACCGGCCGCGCTCTTCCCCACGCAGTTCGCGTCCAGATCGCCAAGGAGCTGCCCGGCACGTTTCGAATGCCGGGACGGCAGCCGGTATCCGAACAGGTCATATATGCCGTGCTTTTCAATCTGCTGAATGCCCTGTTGAACACGGGAGTCGGCGTTTGTGGCGGCCCCACCGTCAAGCCGCTGGCCGGCCGCACCGAAAACATAGGGCCGAAGAATTAGCCGGTATTCACGCGCCGGCTTGCTCCTTTGCCTGCTCCACCGCCTCTTCTATCTCTCGTTGATATCTGTCCAACAAGTCCTTCGATTCCGCCTCGAATCGCAGCACCAACGCGGGCTGCGTGTTTGAGGCGCGAACCAATCCCCACCCATGTTCGAACGGTACTCGCACTCCGTCGATTTCGACAATTTCATGATGCCGGCGCACAAGCTCCGCTACTTTCGAGACCACTTTGAATTTCACATCGTCCGCACAATCGATGCGCAGCTCCGGTGTCGAGACCAGTTTTGGTATGCCCTCGAGCTGATACGACAGCGGCTTGCCTGATTTCGCAACAATCTCCAGCAATCGGCAGGTCGCATAAAGAGCATCATCGTAGCCGTAATAACGATCGGCAAAAAACATGTGCCCCGACATTTCACCCGCCAGCTCGGCGCGTTCTTCCTTCATCTTCGCCTTGATCAGCGAATGCCCGGTCTTGTACATGATGGGGTTACCGCCAAGCTCCTTCAGCTTGTCGTACATCACTTGCGAGCATTTCACTTCGCCGATAAAGGTAGAGCCGGGCTTGCGGGAGAGAATCTCCCGCCCGAAGATCAGCAACAGCATATCGCCATAAACCACCGCGCCATGTTCGTCGACGGCACCGATTCGGTCCGCATCACCGTCGAAGGCGATCCCGAAATCCGCTTTGTGCTCTAGGACGCCTTGCTTGAGCTGATTCAGATTTGAGAGAACAGTTGGATCGGGATGGTGATTGGGAAAGTGGCCGTCCATTTCGAAGAACAGTTCCACTATGTCGACGTTGAGTTTTTCAAAAAGCTTATGGACAACCGGGCCGCCCGTCCCATTTCCGGCGTCCACCACCAGTTTGACCCTGCGATCAAGCTGAAATTGCGAGACCACCTCGTCCACGTACGGAGCGACCGCATCCACATGCTTGACCGAGCCTTCACCGGATTCGAAATCGTTGATCAGCGTCAGTTTGTAAACGTCCTGAATCGCCTGTCCGTACAGCGTCTCCGTTCCGCACACAGTTTTGATGCCGTTGTACTCAGGCGGATTGTGGCTGCCGGTCACCATAATGGCGCCGTCCGCCTGGAAGTGCACCCCGGCGTAATACAGCACCGGAGTGGGAACAGTCCCGACGTCCAGCACGTGCGCCCCCGCGGCCATCAGTCCTTTGAGCAGAGCGTCGCGCAAGCGTGATCCGCTTAGGCGGCAATCGCATCCCAGGCAAATCGTACGGCCGCTGTGACGAATGACATAAGTAGCCAGCGCGCGGCCCAGCGATTCGACGTCCTGATCGAGCAACTCCTCATCGGCAATTCCGCGAATATCGTATTCGCGGAAAATACTCGGCTTCAGCATGTTTAGTTTCAGAATAGCCGCGCAACAATTCCGGCGCAGTATGATTTTGTTCTACGACAGCACTTCACGGCGGACGACGAGACTTTCGATGTACTCCCTATCAAGCTCATAGCCGAATCCCGGAGTATCGGTAACCTGAATCGTTCCCCCGCGGCTCACCTTCACGGGCGGTGTGATCACATCGCGTTCCCAGTAGCGCTCGCTCGCCGAAATATCGCCAGGAAGCACAAAATTCCGAAGCGTCGACAGTGCGATGTTGTGCGCGCGTCCAATGCCCGATTCCAGCATGCCGCCGCACCAGACCGGTATCGCGCTGGCCTCGCACACGTCGTGTACCTTTTTGGCTTCGCCGAAGCCCCCCACACGGCCAAGTTTGATATTGATGATCCGGCATGCCTTAAGCCGAATCGCCTGTTGCGCATGATGCGCTGACCGGATGCTTTCATCAAGGCAAATCGGCGTATCGAGCGCGCTCTGCAGAACCGCGTGATCGATGATATCGTCGTGCGCGAGCGGTTGCTCGATCATCATCAGATAGAACTTATCCAGCGCCTTTAACTGATCCAGGTTTCTTAACGTATACGCGGAGTTCGCGTCCGCCATCAGCTTGATGCTTGGGAAACGCTCCCGCACTCGCCGGATTACATCGACATCCCAGCCGGGTTTGATCTTTATCTTGATGCGCTGATAACCAGTGGCCAGTTCCTTCTCGATTTGCTCGAGCAACTGTTCGACCGTATCCTGTATGCCGATCGAAACGCCGCACGGGATCTCGCGCCGCGCCCTGCCGCCGATCGTCTTCCAAAGCGGCTCGTTCTTCAGGCGGGCTTGCAAGTCCCACATCGCAGTTTCCATCCCCCCTCGCGCCATATTGTGGCCGCGAATATGACTCGTCCGTTCGCTGACCTCTGCCGGCGTTTCAAATTCGTGCTTCAACACGCGCGGTCCAATGTAGTCGATCAGCAGCGGCCAAATGGAGCCCGTCCATTCTTCGTTGTAGAACGGATTCTCGCCCGCCGTCACTTCCCCCCAACCCGACACCCCGTCGTTGCAAGCTTCTACCAGCACGATGTCGCGGTGGTGAGTGCGGCCGAAGCTCGTCTCAAAGAAGTGAACCAGCGGCATGCGGATCTGCCGCAAAACGATGCGATCTACTTTGATTCCCATTTGCCTAAAAGATATGTTCCCGCTTGCTCTGTTCTTTCGAATCCGACTACCGCCAACCCGGCCCTGAAGTGCCGCTCGAATTCATCCCCTAGGGAAGCCTGGATTCCGCGCGCCATCCGGACATCTCGTTGCCTCAGATCCGCAATATCGGCCGGCACCGAAATACGCGCCTCGGCCATTGAGCGCTCGAACGGTTGATCTACGCAAAAGGCCGCAACGCGTGGAGATTCGATCCACCATTCCGCGATCAGGCGATCCGTCGGAAGTCCCGCGTGCAGGTGGCTGCTTGTGGTGCCGTATTGGTTCCGTACATAACGACGGACAATTGCGCCCAGGCGTTCGATATTGAAAAAGGCATTCTTGATCTCGAGCGGATCGAACGTCCACTCGATCAGTTCCACGGCGTTGGCGATCGCATATTCACGCTGCGCAAGCTTAAGTTTGCGCCCCAAACCCCGATCTCTGTATTCCGGCCGCACGCCGAGCATGTGACTGTGCAGATAAGATCTCCCGCCCGGCTTCAGGCCCGGGATACAAAGGCAAAACGCGACGATCCTGCCGTTATCGAAGGCGCCCAGCGCCTGGCCGCCTATCTTGCTCGCCACCACAAACAGACGCAGCGGCAGGAGATCGACATCTTCAAATCCCCAAATCTCCTGCTGCAGCCGAACCGCGCTCGCCAACTCGTCCAGAGTTGTCAGCTTACGAATTTCGATCGCGGTGTCTTGTGCCATTCTTCCGATAAGACGACGAGGTTGCGATCCATTGTAAGGCAGCGCGGAAAGCGAAATGCCACCTGTATCGATTGATAAATCCGGGCGATACACTAGTCCCTGCCCGAGTTGATACGAGGAACATACTATGGCTTTTGAAAAAAGAACCGCCCTTCGGGGAAGCGAAAAGAAAAAACTCCCAGGTTCACAACAGGTTGGGACCATCCAGCCGAACGACACCGTGCGCGTCACGGTAATTTTGCGGCGAAAGGGTGCTGACCCATTCGTCCCAACCGGGCCCGCGCCCGTCGCTCACCTGACCTACGACGAGTTTACCCAGCAGCATGGCGCGCATCCGGACGACATTGCCCTTGTCGAACGGTTTGCCCATGAATACCAATTGACCGTCGTAGAAAACAGCGCGCAAAAGCGGCGGGTCGTGTTAACGGGCACTGCAGCCGCTATGAGCAAGGCATTCGGCGTCGACTTTGCCTGTTACAAGATCGAAAGCACCGGGGAAACCTTCCGCGGACGTACCGGTTCGGTGAATATTCCTCAGGAACTCGAAGGCGTCGTTGTCGCGGTGCTCGGTCTGGACACCCGGCCCGTAGCAAAGCCGCATTTCCGCAGGAGAAAGAAAGCAGCGGCGCCCACAACGTTCACGCCGCCCCAGGTTGCGGCACTTTATAGTTTCCCGACCGGTATCACCGGTCAAGGCCAAACCGTCGCCATCATTGAGCTGGGCGGCGGGTACAACACCTCCGATTTACAGACTTACTTCAGCGGATTGGGAGTCAGTCAACCCACGGTAACCGCGGTTTCCGTGGACGGCGGCCAAAACGCGCCGGGTTCCGCCGCCGACGGCGAAGTCATGCTGGACATCGAAGTGGTGGGAGCAATTGCCACCGGATCAAGTATCGCGGTTTATTTCGCGCCGAACACCGATCAGGGTTTCATCGATGCGATCACCGATGCCGTGCACGACAACACACGCAAACCCTCCGTAGTCTCCATCAGCTGGGGCGGTCCGGAGGATTCCTGGACAGCTCAATCGCAGACCGCCATGAATTCGGCTCTTCAAGATGCGGCCTCGCTGGGGGTAACGGTGACCGTAGCCTCGGGCGATAATGGCTCGAGCGATGGCGCCGGTGACAGCAAACTGCATGTTGACTTCCCCGCCTCCAGTCCCTACGCACTGGCTTGCGGCGGCACCACTCTGACGGGCTCCGGGAACACGATTTCTTCCGAAGTGGTGTGGAATGAAATCGCCAATCAGGAGGGCGCCACCGGTGGCGGCGTCAGCAATGTCTTCGCGCTGCCTACATATCAAAACTCCGCCGGCGTGCCCAAACAGCCCGAAACGTCCTTCGTTGGCCGTGGCGTTCCGGATGTCTCGGGAGACGCCGACCCGAGCACTGGTTATCAGATACGTTTTGACGGTCAGGACCAGATCGTCGGCGGAACGAGTGCGGTCGCTCCACTGTGGGCCGCCCTGACCGCGCTCCTGAATGAGCAATTGGGAACCAACGTCGGATTTTTGAATCCGAAGCTCTATCCGCTCGGCGAGTCGGCGTTTCACGACATCACCAGCGGCAATAATGATGACAGCGGTCTCGGATACTACAGTGCCCAAACCGGATGGGACGCCTGCACGGGACTCGGAAGTCCCAACGGTACATCACTGTTACGAGCCTTATCGTCAGGTTCCTCGAGCGCCCAGCGAGTACGGGTGCCCGGGAGCACACCCCGGCATAGCGCCGCAGATCGCCTTGAGCCGATGACCGATCCACACAAAGAGCTGGTCACGGCGACTCTGGTTCTGCGGCACAGCCCTTCCGCTCACAGCGCAAAAGCGGGAGAAGAGCTGCTTTCGGGCAAATTGGCATCCGGTTCGCGCGAACACCCGGCAATCTCGACCGCCGCCAGTCCGAACGATATGACGGCCGTCTGCTCCTTCATCGAACATTACGGATTGACAGTTGCCGAGGAGAACGCACCCGGCCGGACAATCCGCGTTCAAGGGAATGCGCAGCAGATGGACGAGGCGTTCAACGTTCAACTCTGCTGGTGTACCGATTCGAAAGGCACGCGCTTTATGACCTATCAGGGACCGATTTCGATTCCGGAATCGCTTCGCAACGTCGTAACTGCTGTTTTGGGACTCGATCAGCGCCCCGTCGCCAAGCGCCATAGCTCCGGCACATAGCTGCCGTCAAAGTCGTCCGATCCACGCCGCCGCTGTGCGAAGTTAATACAGCGGCGGTTCGTCGGCAGGACGCGTTTTCCACCGTCGATGAATCCACATCCATTGATCCGGGTATTGGCGAATGATGCCTTCAAAAATGGAGTGGATGCGCTGGGTGTCCGCTTCGATGTCGCCACTCAGTTCCACGCGCGGGTAAAATCGCAGGACATAGCGCTTCTGGCTTTCGTTCCATAACGCAAACCCCGGCACCACCGGTGCTGCCGAGCGATGCGCCAGCTTTACGAACGCCGATCCGGCACAGGCCGGCTTCCCGAAAAAATCGACGAATACGCCTTCCGAAGCGGCCGTGTTCTGGTCAATCAAAATGCCGACCGCCTCGTTATTCTTGAGCGCCCTCATCACCCCGCGCGCACCATCTTTTTTGAAGATCAGACAATTTCCGGACAGCACGCGCCGTTCCTCTACCACACGGTCAATGAGCGGATTGTCCAGCGGGCGTACCATGACGTGCATACGTTCCGTCATCAACGCATGGGCGAATGCGCTGAGCTCCCAGTTGCCCAAATGTGCGGTGGCAACCAGGATTCCACGGCCCTCGCGCTTGGCGTCCAGATAGTTTTCGATTCCTTCATAACCAATCCACTCAGAGATGTTGTTCTTGTTCAACGATGAAAATCGCGCTAGGGCCACCAGCATCCGCCCGATGTTTTCAAATACGCCATCGACGATGACCTGTCGATCGCGCATTTCCATCTGCGGGAACGCGAAGGAAAGATTCTTCAGCGCGACTCGCCGAAGGTTCGGGAGAACGGCATCCAGCACGCGCACAGTTCCGCGGGCCAGCTTGTTCGAAACACGCAAATCCAGTGCTCCTAGCGCCCACAAAAGGGGAGCGGCAAGCGCGTACTCGGCGCGAATCTGAAACCAGCTTTTCTTTCGGGCCAATTCCGGAGTTTATTCGATCCAACCACCGCCCAGGACCACGTCGCCATCGTAAAAGACAGCGGCCTGTCCAGGTGTAATGGCACGCTGCGGTTCATCGAAATGAACTTCGATGCGGTCATCCTTGCCCGCCGGCAGCAGCGTAGCGTGGGCCG
Organism: Bryobacteraceae bacterium; assembly: GCA_039583505.1. Lineage (GTDB taxonomy): Bacteria > Acidobacteriota > Terriglobia > Bryobacterales > Bryobacteraceae > Bog-105. The sequence continues at coordinate 10,046 of JAVKSW010000045.1, forward strand.
GCAGGTGCTTGTTTCTGATCTTCACTTGCGCGCGGAGATGCTCACCGGGCGAGGGAATGGATAACCAGTTTACGTCTTTTGCGAACATCGTCGACCGCATAAGGTTCTCGTTGCGGCCGACAATCACTCGCTGTGTCGCGGGGTCCGTTGCGATTACATACAGCGGCTCGCCTGCGGCAACACGCAATCCGCGGCGTTGGCCAACCGTGAAGTGGTGCGTTCCAGGGTGCCGGCCGAGCACGTGTCCATCGCTATCGACGATCGCGCCCTCCGTCTCGGCAGCATCAATGCCCTGCTCCCGAAAATAGGCATCGATGAATCCAGCGTAGTCGCCGTTGGGAACAAAGCAAATCTCCTGGCTGTCCGGCTTCCCGGCGATAGGCAAGCCCAACTCCTTTGCAAGCTCGCGAACTTGCGATTTAACCATTTCTCCCAGCGGAAACCAGGTTCGCGCCAACTGCTCTTGCGTCAGTCCGAAGAGAAAATAGGTCTGATCCTTCGCGGCATCGATGCTGGTCCGCATTTGATACCGTCCCGTCGCCTCATCCAGGCTCACACGCGCATAGTGACCGGTTGCGATTTTCTCCGCGCCCACTCCATCCGCCATCTCCAGAAACTGGTCGAACTTGATGAAGTTGTTGCAAAGAGTGCAAGGAATGGGAGTGCGCCCTCGCAGGTAATCTTGGACAAATGGCCGCACTACCTGCTCCTCGAAGCGCTGTTCGAAGTTGACGACGTAGTAGGGAATACCGAGCACGGTCGCAACAAAGCGTGCGTCGTAGACGTCGTCGATCGAGCAGCAACGCCCAACCGCTCCGCCCTCCGGAGTCAATTCCGGCAAGCGGCGCTGGTTCCAGAGCTGCATCGTCAGACCCACAACCGCCATTCCTTGTCGTCGCAAGAG
>JAVKSW010000046.1:0-10890 GCA_039583505.1 Bryobacteraceae bacterium
GCTCAAGCAATTGCCGCCTGGAACTACCCCCCCGCTGATCATCACCTACAACGCTTCCACCGTCCCCATCTTGATGCTCGGCTTGTCCGGCCGGGGCCTGAGTGAACAGCAATTGAACGATTTGGGCCAGAACTTCATCCGCACACAGCTGGTCACCGTGCCGGGTGTCGCCATTCCGTACTCCTACGGCGGCAAACCGCGCGAAATCATGGTCGACCTGAGCACGCAGGCGCTGCAAGCCAAGGGGCTCGGGCCCACCGACGTCGTAAACGCCATCGGCAATCAGAACCTCATTCTCCCAGGCGGTACTTCCAAGATCGGTTCGCTCGAGTATGACGTGGAGATCAACGGCACGCCCACCAGAGTTGACGAATTGAACAACCTGCCTATCAAGACGCAGAACGGGGCCACCATCTACGTCCGCGATGTGGCGCACGTGCGGGACGGTTATCCCCCGCAGACCAATATCGTGCGCTCCGATGGCCAGCGCGGATCGCTGATGGCCATCTATAAAAACGGCGATGTCTCGACGCTCGACATCATAGCGGGCGTGCGCAAGATGCTGCCGATCGTCGCCGCCGGTTTGCCCCCGGAGCTGAGGATCACTCCTATCGCGGATCAGTCGATCTTCGTGCGGGCCTCGATCAACGCCGTTGTTCGCGAGGCCGTGATTGCTGCTTGCCTGACCGCCATCATGATCCTGGTCTTCTTAGGCAGTTGGCGGAGCACGCTGATCATCGCCATCTCCATTCCGCTATCCATTCTTTGCTCCATTTTTGCGCTCAGCGCTCTGGGCGAGACGATCAACATTATGACCCTCGGCGGCCTGGCTCTGGCCGTCGGAATTCTGGTCGACGATGCGACCGTGGAGATTGAGAACATTAACCGCAACTTCGAGATGGGCAAGGAAATCGAACAGGCGATTCTAGACGGCGCCGCTCAGATTGCGGTGCCGGCATTTGTTTCCACCATCAGCATCTGCATCGTGTTTGTGCCCATGTTCTTCCTCACGGGCGTCGCGCGTTTTCTGTTTGTCCCTCTGGCGGAGGCCGTGTCGTTCGCCATGCTTGCCTCCTATGTGCTCTCCCGAACCATCGTTCCGACTTTGGCGAAGTACCTTCTGAGCGGCCATTCTCACCATGAGGCCGTTGCCCACGCCGATAAGCGCAATCCGTTTGTCCGGTTGCAGCTGCTGTTTGAAACGGGTTTCGAAAGGGTTCGTGTAAAATACCGTTCGGTTCTCGACGGGTGCATTGCCCATGGCGGCCTGTTTACCATCTTGTTTCTGGCCTTCTGTGTGGCTTCGTTCGCCCTGGTTCCCTGGCTGGGCCGGGATTTCTTCCCCGCTTCCGATAGCGGACAAATCAGGCTGCACATTCGCGCTCGCACCGCGACCCGCATCGAGGAAACCGCAAAGCTCTGCGACGTAATCGAAAGCGGCATTCGCGAAATCATTCCAGCGGACCAGTTGGTGAACATTCTCGACAATATCGGCCTGCCGTACAGCGGGCTGAATACCTCTTACGGGAACAATGGGACCATCGGGCCCGCCGACGCCGACATAATGATCTCGCTTTCCGCGAAGCACCGCCCCTCGGCCGAATACATGTCGGCGCTGCGGGCGCGTCTTCCGCAAGAGTTTCCAGGCGTTCTTTTTTATTTTCTGCCTGCCGATCTGGTGAGCCAGATTCTGAACTTCGGACTGCCCGCGCCCATCGACATCCAGATCCTCGGCAGAAACGTGGAGGCCAATCGCGAGTTCGCGGCTCGATTGTTGCAGCAAGTGAAGCTCATTCCCGGCGCGACGGATCTTCGCATTCAGCAGCCGTTCAATCAACCCAAGCTGTTCGTCAACATCGACCGAACCAAGGCGCAGGAGGTGGGCTATACGGCGCGAGACATCGCGGGAAATATTCTGGTCTCCCTCAGCGGAAGCTTTCAAACTTCCCCCACCTACTGGCTGAATCCGAGCACCGGCGTCAGCTACTCCATTGCCGCCGAATCTCCTCAGTACGACATGGAATCGTTGCAGGATTTGAGGAATATTCCGCTCACCGGAAGCGCCGGGCCGCCGCAGATTCTGGCCAGCCTTGCTTCTCTCCAGCGCGGCACCGGGCCGGCCACCGTGTCGCACTACGATATCGCGCCTGTTATCGATATCTATGGCTCCGCCCAGGGCGCCGACTTGGGCAGCGTGGCTACCCAGATCGATGACATCGTCGCGCGAAACAGGAAGCATCTCGTCCGCGGCTCCAGAGTGATCGTACGGGGCCAGATCGATACCATGCGCACTTCGTTCAGGGGCTTGATCGCGGGCCTCGCCTTTTCCATTGTGCTTGTCTACATGCTGATCGTAATTAATTTCCAATCGTGGCTGGATCCTTTTATCATCATCTCCGCGCTCCCCGCCGCCCTCGCGGGCATCGTGTGGTTTTTGTTCGTCACGCACACCACCGTCAGCGTGCCTGCGCTCACCGGCTCCATTATGTGTATGGGCGTTGCAACCGCCAACAGCATTCTGGTGGTCAGCTTCGCCAAGGAGCAGCTGCCCGACATGGAAAGCGCCGCCGACGCCGCTCTTCTCGCCGGCTTCACGCGTTTCCGTCCCGTGCTGATGACCGCGCTCGCGATGATGATTGGAATGCTTCCGATGGCGCTGGGCATAGGCGAAGGCAGTGAGCAGAATGCGCCGCTCGGCCGCGCAGTCATCGGCGGCCTGCTGTTCGCAACGGTCGCCACGCTGTTCTTCGTGCCGGTATTCTTCAGTCTTCTGCACGGCAGACGGAACGGCGCATAAGCAGCCGGATGTCGCGCTTCCGACTCGTTCTGGCCGCCCTGGTGGCTCTGGTCATCGCCGCAGCCGTCGTTACCTCCGGCATCCTTCCCCGGCTGCGTGCCCGCCAGGCGCTCCGGCGACAAACTGACATTGCTGCGGAGCCCATCGTTGCCATCCTCCACCCGAAACGCGAATCGCCATCCGAAGAGGTGGTTCTGCCCGGCAACATTCAGGCGTTCATCGACGCTCCCATCTATGCACGCACCAGCGGCTACCTGAAGCGCTGGTATTTCGATATCGGCGCGCACGTCAAGCAGGGACAGCTCTTAGCTGAAATCGAAAGTCCGGAGGTGGATCAGCAATTGCTCCAGGCGCGGGAAGATCTCGGTACCGCGCAGGCGAATCTGAAACTGTCTCAAATCACTGCCAGTCGATATCTCGACTTGCTCAAGACCGACTCTGTGGCCAAGCAGGATGTAGACAATGCCGTTCAAGATGAGACTGCGAAGAGCACGATTGTTAAATCGGCTCAGGCGAACATCGGCCGCCTGGAGCAGTTGGTCTCCTTCGAGAAGCTTTATGCGCCTTTCGATGGCGTGGTCACCGCCCGTAACACCGATATCGGCCAGTTGATCGATTCCGGCTCTTCCGGCGGATCCACCCGTGAGCTCTTCCACGTTGCGGCTATCGACAAGCTGCGTGTGTTCGTAGACGTGCCGCAGGTGTATTCCCATGCATCGGTCCCAGGCATCAAGGTCGCGTTGACCTTGCCCGAACTGCCTGGCCGCCGGTTTATGGGCGCGCTTGTGCGCACGGCACACGCCTTGGACCCTGCGACCCGCACGCTGATGGTCGAGGTCGACGTGGTCAACTCCACCGGATTGCTGCTGCCCGGAGCATATGTAGAAGCTCATTTTGCAATCAAATCGAACGGTTCCACTCTCATCATTCCCTCCACGTCCCTGGTGTTTCGACGCGAGGGACTGCGCGTGCCAATCGTGATCAATGGCAATCGCGCGGCGATGGTTCCGGTGACCTTAGGTCGCGATTTCGGAAATACGGTCGAGGTGCTTTCCGGCCTGTCCGACGACGCACGGGTAATCGCAAATCCGCCGGATTCGCTGATCGATGGACAAATTGTTCGCATCGTACAGCCGAAAGCGTCAAAGCTGGCCGAAGAATAATCGCGATCTGCGATCCTCGCCTGCAGCTTCGCTAGTCTTTGCTCCGCTCGTCCGGACTCTTTTCTGCTGGTTTGACGGTCGAGCGAATGACCATGAAGCGGTTGAGAACGTCGAACCAGAAGGGTGCGCCAAGTGAAACCGCGAAGCCGGTGAAGAGCAGGCCCGCTATCTTGAGCAGCCACTCGCGCGGCGTCGCCGGTGCTCTGCGCCAATCGCGCATAAAATCCGCGCCGCTTTGATTCGTTTCCGGCGTGAACAGCCAGCCGCAAGGCAAGCCGCCCTGGCGCGTCAGAAAAGTCATCGGGTCGCTAGTGTCGGCCGACCGGTTCCTGAGCTGCGCTTGATTGACCAGGACGGACCGGGCAGTCTGATTCGTGTTCAGGTACCGCGTGATCGCGACCGCATCGATGTTCATTACCCCGGCGATGGTGAATCCCAGGGCCGCGATGATGATCTGCGTCCGTCGCTTGTACCACCCGGCCACACGGTCCATGGAGGCGTTGTACCAGTCTTCGATATTCTGCCGAACCCGTTTGGGGTCGCCTTCCGCGGCAACGATGAGCGGGACCAGAGCGCCTTTGAGCTTCGAATCCAGCGGCAGGTTTCGTACGGCTTGGCTAATATCGGCGTGCTGCCCCACCGTCTTCGCCACTTGCATGAGGGCCAACGCAAACGTACCCGGAGGTATGTACGACGGCAGGTTGCCGCGCTTATTCGATTGATAGTTGCCTTTAAATAAGCCGTTGACAAGCGGCTGATTATAGAACCGCTGGGCCACATCTGGGCCGAGCATCTCACAGATCCCTCGTTCTAAATCACTAGCGCGATGTTTGAAAACGGTCTCGATCGCCTCGCGCGCCGAGGAGCAGATCAAACTCACCGTCAAAAAAACGAGGATCAAACCGATAGCGACATCCAAAATTTCAGAACCGAACACGAGCCCTCCTGCATGGAGCCGTATCATATCCCAACTGGAGCCGCTCCCACATCCGGAGGCGACCGATTCTCAAAATCGCGCGTCATACAATTCGAGTGTCATTGAGTGACTGATGCTTCTACAATTTCCCACGGCGAACAGCGAAGTAGACCTGGACAAAACATACGATGCAGTGGTTATCGGCTCCGGTGCCGCGGGCGGTATGGCCGCGCACGTTTTGACGTCCCACGGGTTGAAAGTCCTTCTTCTCGAAGCCGGAAAGAACCAGGACACCAGCAAGATTTTGCATTCCATGCAATGGCCGTATGACCATCCCCGCCGCGGCAAGATGCCCCCCGATTATCACGCGCTGACCACTAATGAGTACAACTTCCGGCAGGCCCCTTATGCGCAGAATTCTCCGTACAAGAAAGTGACTTCCTATGTCCAGGGCTGGGGTGGCTCCGATTACAGCAAGACGCTTGTCGTTGATGAAAAAGAGCATCCGTATACCGGCACGCGCTACGCCTGGGTGCGGTCGCGCGCGGTGGGTGGGAAAACAAATATCTGGGGCCGCTTGGCGCTGCGCCTGTCCGATTACGACTTCAAAGCCAAGACCCACGACGGATACGGCCAAGACTGGCCCATCTCCTATGCCGACGTTGCCCCTTATTACGATCGCGTCGATTTCTACTTGGGCGTTTCCGGTCACCCTGAAAATTTGCCGGAGATGCCCGACGGAAAGTTTCAACGGCCGCTGAAACTGAACTATTCGTCGCTGCACCTTCGGGGGACGCTGAAAGGCATGGGCCGAATGCTTACGCCCTATCGCGCGGGAGTCGCGACCGACGGTCTAAAGCACAACAAGTATCGAAGCCGTTGCTATGGACGCGGCGCCTGCAATCGCCACGTCGGCGGATGCGACATCCATGCTGCGTTCGATTCGCCAACAGGACTGATTCGACCGGCGATGGACACCGGCAATCTCACCATGCGCCCGAATTCGACGGTTTATGAAGTGACAGTCGATCGGAAGACGGGCAAAGCGTCGGGTGTTTCGTTCCTGGACAGCGACACGCGAAAAAGTTATCAAGCCAAGGCCAAGGTTGTGGTGCTTGCCGCGTCGACTCTCGAATCGGCGCGCCTGATGCTGCTCTCTAAATCGAGCTTGTATCCAAACGGCATCGGCAATTCCAGCGGGCACGTCGGTCATAACTTCTGTGAACACGTGATGGGTCCATCCGTGGCAGGCATTATGAAGGAGCAGATCGGAAAGCCTCGAACCCTCGACGACGGCCGTCCCGGAGGCTTTTATGTCCCGCGCTTCCGGAATTTGAAAGACCGCCAGCCGAATTTCGTTCGCGGCTACGGCTTCGAAGGCGGCGCGGGATGCGGCATGGTTCCCGGAACCGCCTTCACGAGTTCTGGATTCGGAGAGGAGTACAAGAAACACGTTCGCGATTACGCTGGAGCGACCATCGAAATGGGCGCGTTCGGCGAAGTGCTCGCGCGCTACGAAAACTATGTCGAGGTAGATTCGAACGTGAAGGATGCCTGGGGCGTTCCCGTGCTGCGCTTCAATTACCGCTTTGGCGACAACGAGAAGAAAATGGCTGCGGACATGGCCGTCACCGCGCGAGAGATGTTTGAAGCAGCCAAATTCGAGATCGTTTCCGTTACCTCCGACGTCCTTCCGGAGGGTTGGTCCATTCACGAGCTGGGAACGGCGCGCATGGGCGACGATCCGAAAACATCCGTCCTGAATCAGTTTCAACAGTCGCACGATGTGAAGAATTTGTTTGTGGTGGATGGCAGCAGCCACGTCTCCGCCTCGTGCCAGAATCCGACTTGGACCATCATGGCCCTTTGCTGGCGCTCTTGCGACTATCTGGCCGACCAGCTGAACAGAGGGCAGATCTGAATGGAAAACGGCCTGAATCGACGCGATCTCTTGACGCTTTTATCGGCGGCTGCGTTCACCCGGCTCCAGCTCACCGCAGCCGAGCCCAACAATCCTCTTTTCTTCACAGCGCAGGAATTCGCCTTGCTCGATCTGCTGACGGATCTCATCATCCCGACCGACGCACACTCACCGGGAGCGCACGATGCCGGGGTCGCCGCCTATATCGACCGCACTGTTGCCGAGTCCTTTCGGCCGGAAGAAAAGAATTCCTGGCGCGCTGGCCTCGCCTCAATCGATGAACTCGCGCAACACACCCACGGATCATCCTTCTTGAAAGCAGGGAAGCAAAAGCAGGTGGCGCTACTTACAAAGCTGGCCGCGGTGGAGTGGCGCCCGGAAACCGAGCCTGAAAAATTTTTTACGCAGTTGAAGCAAACCACCGCATTCGCCTACTACTCGTCTTCCATCGGCATTCATCAGGACATCGACTACAAAGGGAACGTCATTCTCCAGGAATTTGTTGGTTACGACGCCACCTGAGGCTAGCGGCAGAAAAGCGGCACTTCGCTATACTCCGGGTGGGGATCGATGCTAGGTCGCAAACTCCCTTTAGCAATCGCCAGCGTTTTTTTGTCGGCGGCGATTGTATCCAGCCAAACGGCGTCTCGCCTGCTGTCGGGCTTTGCTCCTGACGTCGCGGCACTTCCTCCCATCGTCCAGACGATTCTCTACTCCATCACTGCCTCCGACCTGAAGGGCGAGCTCTCTTTTCTCGCTTCAGACGCCTTGCAAGGCCGTTACACACCTTCGCCGGGTTTGGAAGTCGCGGCCGAATTCATTGCTTCGCAGTTTCGCGCCGCGGGTCTGGAGCCTGGTGGCGATCAGGACTATTTCCAGACCGCGACGATGATCGATCGTCACATGCCCAAAGCGCAATCGGACATGACCGTGAAGCAAGGCTCGCAAACCCTCACGGTTCCCGCGCAATCAATCACGATTGTGGACGCAAATCAGGCTGTGAAGATCGATGGCGCTCCCGTGGCAGCTTTTTCTTCCAAGGATCCGGAAGCGCTGAAGAGCGTGGATCTGACAGGCAAGGCGGTGGTGGTGTCCTTGCCGGCCCCGAACAGAACGCCGCGCGAGGGCGTGATTCCGCCTGGACGAAAAACACGCGCCTTCGATAAAGCCGTGGCTTCTTCGAACGCCGCGGTCGAAATACTTGTGGCACAGCAGCGCCAGCCACAGAGCGCCGACAAGCTTCTGGCTCCCAATGAGGTGCAAGAGCATCGTGTTCCCATCGTCGTCGTTACCAGTGACGAGCTGCAACATTGGCTGGACAGTTCAAACGGCGCTGAGCCTCCCACGGTTTCATTGGATATACCGGGCCCCGACGACCACCGGGTGGTTCTCAAAAATGTGGTCGGGATTCTCCGCGGTTCCGATCCAAATTTGAAGGACACTTGTGTTCTGCTGACCGCCCATTATGACCACATCGGCACCACTGAAACTGCCGGCCGTGCCGCGGTAAATCGCTCATCGAATCCGAATGATCACATTTATAACGGCGCGAATGACGACGGGAGCGGAACGGTATCGGTGGTCGAAATCGGCAAAGCGCTGGCGAAACTGAACCCGCACCCAAAGCGCTCGGTTGTGTTCGTTACTTTTTTCGGTGAGGAGCGTGGAGAGCTCGGCTCGCAGTACTATGCGAGGCACCCTGTCTTTCCTCTCGCGAAAACTGTTGCGGATCTCAATTTAGAGCAGATCGGCCGAACGGATTCTACTGCTGGACGAGAGGTAAACGACGCCACCGTGACCGGGTATGACTACTCTGACGTGCCGAAGTTTCTGGAAGAGGCCGGCCGCGAGACGGGCATTAAGGTTTACATGGATAAAGATTTGAGCGATGCCTATTTTGGCAGGAGCGACAACGCATCGCTGGCCGACGATGGCGTCCCGGCTCACAGTATCACCGTTGCTTTCGACTTTCCCGATTATCACGGTCTCGGCGACCGCTGGCAAAAGATCGATTACGACAACATGGCGAGAGTCGACCGCATGATTGCGCTCGGCTTGCTGAACATCGCGAACAGCCCGAAGGCGCCGGATTGGAATGCGCAAAATCCGAAGACAGCGCCATTCCGCGACGCGCAGCAAAAACTGCGGCCACGCGTCGGGTAGCTAAAAATACTGAACAAATTTATAGCGAACTTTGGCGAAGTCGAAATCGTATTGTAGTTTGGTACGGACGAATGATCACCTTCCTGCTGTGGTGCCTGTTAGCTGTGGTTTGCTGGCCTCTTGCGCTTCTTGCGCTGATTTGTTACCCCGTCGTCTGGCTCTTGCTGCTGCCCTTTCGGCTCGTCGGGATCACGGTTCACGGACTCTTCGCGCTCATTCACGCCATCCTGTTCCTGCCCGCGCGTCTGATACGGACCATCTAGCATCGTCTTTCCGCCTCGACCACTCCGCATCGAATTCCTGTCGAGTGACAAACGATTTCTGCGTTCCGACCTTTAGCGTCGATAGTGCCGCGTACAGATTCGCGCGCGCAATCGCTTCCATCTCCTCGCAACCGCTCGCGATCGAATACGCGAAGCTTCCGATGAACGCGTCACCGGCGCCCGTAGTGTCGATTGCATTCACCGCAAATGAGGGAATGTGGCGTGTCGCATCGGCATCCGCTGAAACCGCGCCATTTGCGCCGACCGTAATGATCACTCTCCGCAAACCGCTTCCCACCAGCTTCCGCGCGCAAGTCCGCGCCTCTTCAACATTCCGAACCGGCAGTCCCGTCAGTGCCTCGGCTTCACTCTCATTGGGAATCAGATAATCGGCGTTGCTGATCTCTCGTGTATCCAGCGGCTGCCCCGGCGCCGGGTTGAGGATCGTGCGCACGTGGTGTGCGCGCGCAAACCGAAGCGTGTAGTATACAACCTCGACCGGCACCTCCAGCTGCAGAATAATGACATCGGCGCTCCGCAGAAGCTCACCAGCCGCGTCCACATCTGCCGGCGTCAGATGGTCATTCGCGCCTTTCACAACCAGAATGCGGTTTTGTCCCGAACTGTCCACAAAGATAGGGGCAACACCTGTCGAAACCCCGGGAGTTTCCAGAACATGAGTTGTATCGATTCCGCGCGAACCCAAATTCTGAACCGTTGCGGGCCCAAACAGATCATCGCCGACCCGCGCGATCATGAAAACCTCCGCTCCACATAACCGGGCGGCCACGGCTTGGTTCGCACCCTTGCCGCCGAAGCCGAGATGAAACTCCTGTGCGAAGATCGTCTCGCCCGGCCTGGGAAATTCATCGGTAAACGTTGTGAGATCGACGTTCGCGCTGCCCACCACCACAATTCGCGGCAATCTTTTCCACCCCCGCTACAGTAAAACATTGTCCCGTCAGATTTTTCCTACGTCCCGTCTGGTTCGAAGGGTACTTTATGGCCCTGGACAAGATAGGATTATGGCTGGTAATCTGCTGCGTGTCCACTGCCTGCCCTGAGCAGATCGCCCTTTTTGACCTCGGAATCGACATCGCGCGGGTGCGCATCGCGCGGGAGAAGTTGATGGCTGCCGTCAAAGCAACGAACACCATCTCTGCCTATGCGAGTTCGTTGCGTGCCTTCACCGCCTGGTGTGCGGGGGCTGGTCGTCCTTCGTTGCCGGCGACTTCGGAAACTGTCTCGTTATTCGTGGTCTGGTCGATTGATGATCGGCGTCTCTGTCTCGAGACGGTGAAGTTGCGTCTGAGCGCAATCTCTCATTACCATCGGGAGGCGTGCCAGGCTTCGCCTGTCGATGGGGACGTGCTTGCGCTGGTGGCTGATGCCGCCAGGCTGCTGCGCGAGTCTCCGGCCGGCAAAGCTGCTCTTGCCCCTCGCCAGTTGCGGCGTGTTTCGGCGCGGCTACTTCGTGATGGTTCGCCTATCGCGGTCCGCGATCGCGCGATGTTGGTGTTGGGTTTTGCTCTTGGCTGGCGCGGATCTGAGTTGTCGGCGATTCGGCTCTCTGATGTGTGCTTTGGGTCGAAGGGCGTTCGTGTGTATCAGGCTGCTTCGAAGACGGACCAGGAGGGCCGTGGCCGCGTGGTTGGCCTGCCCTATGG
>JAVKSW010000047.1:0-10863 GCA_039583505.1 Bryobacteraceae bacterium
GGTTGGGTTCTGAGCGTCGACTACGTAGGTGCGCACACGCTGAAGATCAACCGCCCGCTCGATGTCGATGCGCCGTCTCCTTTTGTGCGCACCGCACCGGGACAGATTCGCTCTGCACAAGCGGCGAACTGCACGCGTCCGTATTGGGTCTGGTGGTACGGGCAGCAAGGTATGACGTGCAACGAGGCTCATGCGACGAATCCGCAGCCGCCCTACAGCGTGATCCAAAGTGACGTGAACGATGGATATTCTTACTACGACGCGCTGGATGTGAATGTATCCCGCAGCTTCAGCAGCCGCTTATCGATGCTCGCCAGCTACACGTGGTCGCACGCCATCGATAACGTGGATCCCGACATCCCCAGCCAGAACCCCGATGACCCGAACTTCACCGGCAGAGTGGAGAACGGGAGCGCCATCTTCGATCAACGGCAGCGATTTGTGCTGAGCGGCGTATACGTGCTGCCCCTGAAGATCAGTTTTGGCGGCGTGGCGACGTTTGGCTCCGGTCTGCCTTACAACATCGTTACCGGAACGGCGAACAGCGGCGATAACGGCGCAACGACCGATCGGCCGGTGATTAACGGAGTCGTGGTGGGCCGAAACACGGGTCTCGGCCGGCCAATTTATGATGTTTCGCCTTTCCTCGAGCGACCATTCGCGTTGGGGACGGAACGGGTGAATCTGATTTTAAGAGTAGAGGCCTTTAACGTTTTCAACCACGCCAATTTTGTCGGCTACAGCGGCACCTATGGCAACGGCGCGGTGGCGGGAGCGGGTTTTGGACAACCGCTTGCCGGGATTACGAACCAACTTCCGGCGCGGTCTTTGCAATTTTCGGGTCGCGTGACGTTTTAAAGGCCCCTTGCTAGCGCGCGCTGTTCTGTTGCGCTTCAAGCGTTGCTACAGCTGCGACTGCTTGGGTGGTGGGGGCATTGTCGGAACCTTGAATCACTTCGTACACATGCGCGGCTTCGCGACCCAGTGGGGCCCGGCTCTGCGCCATGATCTTCACCAAGCGCAGGGACAACGTTAGCTGCTGCTCCAGCGCCGCTAGCGAAGTCTTAACGCGAGGGTCCATGATCACGGTCAGCGGCTTGGTGTAGGTTTTTCCTCCGGCGATGAGTTTGATTGTGTATTCGCCAGGTATGACCAAGGGGCCGCGCGGTTCTCTTGGGGTGTCGTGATAGATCGCGGCGATCGGATAATCGTGGCTCGGCGCGTTCGGCGGAGAGTAACGCAAATCCCAAACGAAGCGATGCATCCCGGCCTCGGGCGAAAGGATTTTAGGCGGGCGGACCCAGTAAGTGGGAACGTTCAGCTCGTTTTGCAGTTGCTGTTCGGTTACTTCCGGTTTGTCTTCGCTGGAATAGCGTCGCACAAGCCTGTTTTTCGAGTCGTAGATCTCCAGTGCGACCGGCCCACTGTTCCCCCGAAGCGCGTAATCGATAATTGCGCCGTCCGGCGGATTTTGTCCGGCGGACATTTCAGGCGGAAGCGGCGTGTCGGTGTTGCGATTCCACCGCAAACGGATCGCTTTCTGAGGGATGAACAGGCCTGCCGTGTTTGCCTGGCGCAGAGGCGTGATGTCGTCCAGAATCCAGAAGGATCGGCCATGGGTCGCGGCAATCAGATCATCCTCATGGATCGCGAGATCGCGCACGGAAGTGATTGGCAGGTTCGATTGCAGCGATTGCCAATTCTCACCATCGTCGAAGGAAACAAATACGCCGATCTCGGTTGCCGCAAAGAGAAGCCCTCGGCGCCGGGAATCTTCACGTACAGCATTTACGACGGCGCCATCGGGCAAGCCGTTCACAATTTCCTGCCAAGTTCTTCCGCCGTTGTGCGTGCGATAAACGTGCGGCTTCAGATCGTCGAGACGGAAACGGTTGACGGCTGCATATGCGGTAGCCGTATCGAAGTGCGAGGCCTCCAGCAGAGATACTTTACTCCAGGGCGTCAACGCAGCCGGCGTGACATCCTGCCACTGAGTTCCGCCGTCGTGCGTGACCTGGATCAGGCCGTCGTCGGTGCCCACCCAGATAAGATTTTCGTCCTTCGGCGAAGGCGCAATGGTATAGATGACGCCGCGATGCTGCCCTTTTTCGGGATCTTGCGATTCAAACGCTTGAATCACAGCGGGCATCGCCCATTGCTTACGCGTCAGATCGGGGCTGATAATCTGCCAGCTATCTCCACCATTGGTTGTCTTGAAGAGTACGTTGGACCCCAGATACAGAACGTGAGGGTCTACGGGCGAAAACAGCAGAGGCATCGTTCGCACGAAACGATATTGTCCGTGAAGAATCTGTGGGCTTACGTCCTGCACGTCTTTCGTCACCCAGTTGAAGCGAGTGGCTTTGCCTCCGTAAATAATCTCGGGATGGAGGGGGTCCGGCGCGACGTACCCATACTCCTCGACGCCAACAGGATGAAAATCGCGAAAGCTGATAGATCCGTCATCGCTTCGGCTCTCGACCGCAGCCGATCCGCTTTCCTGCTGCCCGCCATACACCCAATAGGGAAAGCGATTGTCGGTGATCACGTGGTAGAACTGCGCGGTCGGCTGGTTATACCACGAGCTCCACGTGTTGCCCCCGTTCACACTCACTGTGGCGCCCTGATCCAGACCGAGGAAAAGGATCTCGGGATTTTCGGGATTGATCCAGATGCTGTGGTAGTCGTCACCTCCCGGTGCACCTTTGATGCCGATAAATGTTTTGCCCGCATCTGTTGAACGATAGGTCGTCGTGTTGGCGACATAGATTTTGTTCGGATCTTTCGGGTCCACCTGCACGCATGCAAAGTCCGATCCGCGTCCCCAAATGCGTGTTTCGCTGTTTACTTTTTTCCAACTCTCGCCTGCATCGTCCGAGCGGTACAGTCCGCCGTACGCAGGCGAGGCATCAATCAGGGCGTACATCCGCTTCGGATCGCCTGGCGCAATGCCAAACCCGATTCGCCCTAGACCCTGGGCAAAGGTAGGAATGCCCTTTGCGATCTGGTTCCAGCTTGTTCCGCCGTCGTCCGACCTGAACAACCCGCTGCCTGGGCCGTTAAAGGAGCCGCCTATCTCCCAGGGCGCCTGGCGCGCGGCCCACAAACTGGCAAAGACAATTTGGGGATTGCCGGGATCGAGCGCAACCTGAGAAGCCCCGGTGTTCTCGTCCTTATATAGGACAGACTGAAATGAATTTCCTCCATCCAAGGATCTGTAAACGCCGCGTTCCTTATTGGGCCCATAAGGGTGGCCCAGGACAGCAACGAATAAGCGATTCGGGTCGCGAGGATCGACGGCCAGAGAGGCAATCTGTTGGCCGTCGCGCAGTCCGAGGTGCTGCCATGTCCTTCCAGCGTCCGTCGATTTGTAAATGCCGTTGCCGAACGACAGATCGGGCCGTTGCAGGCCTTCGCCGCTGCCGACATAAATGGTGTTTGGATCGGACGGAGCTACAGCCAATGCGCCGATCGAACCTGTGCCCTGACCGTCGAAGATGGGGGCCCAGGTGTTTCCGTAATCGGTGCTTTTCCAAACACCACCATTGGTGGGCGCCATGTAAAACACGTTCGGCTGCTGAACCACTCCGCTGATCGCGACGGTGCGGCCTCCGCGAAACGGGCCGATGAGTCGCCATCGCATTTCGGCGAAATAGCTCGAAGGGATTGCTGCGGATTGAGCGAATATCCAGCAGTGGCTCAGGAGAAAACAACAGACTGCAGCGTGGCGCATAGCAAACAGGCTATTCTACTCGTGTTTGCATATGACAGCCTCATTCAGGAGAATTGACGCATGAATAGATTTCTGCAACTCGGGTTTTTGCCTCGCAGTTACGACGCAGGTCTGCTGGTACTGCGGCTGTGGTTTGGCTTGATGCTGTTTTTCAACCATGGATTGTTGAAGCTGACTCACTTCTCGCAGATGTCCCGCCACATGCCCGATCCGCTCCATATTGGCTCCGAAGCAACCCTCATCCTGGCTCTTTTAGCGGAGGTGGTTTGCGCGCTACTGGTCGTGATTGGTCTCGCCACCCGACTTGCGGCGTTGTACATTGCGATCGAACTGGGCATTGCCTTCATGCTGGTGCATCATCTGAAGCTTTCCGGACCCGGAAGCGGGGAACTGGCCTACCTGTATATCGGTGCGTTTCTGGTGCTGCTGATTGCCGGTCCGGGGCGATACAGTGTGGATCGAAGTGTTTGAGGTTATTTTTCTCACTGCACGCTGTCCAACAACCCGAAGAATCCTTCCGCTAACGTCGGGTGAATGTAAATTGCGCCTTTCAGCAGCGTGTACGGTTTGTCGGCCAGCATGAGCGTGCTGAGGATCTGTACCAACTCGCCTCCTTCCACGGACAAAATGGAGGCGCCCAGAACGCGGTCCGTCGCAGCGTCTACTACGAGCTTCATCAGACCCCGTGTCTCAGCCCGCTCCCTGGCCCGCGCGACACGACTCATTGGTACCTTGCCGATTTTCAATTTGCGGCCTTGCGCGCGAGCAGCTTTTTCGGTCAGTCCCACTCGGCCCAGCGTCGGATCTGTATAGACTGCATACGGCACGAGTCGGGAGCTGGTACGCAGATCCTTGCCTTCATGCAAGTTGCCATAGACGATCTGGTAATCGTTGTAGGAGATGTGCGTGAAGGCTGGGCCGCCGGTCACATCGCCCAGCGCCCAGACGCCATTCGCGGTGGTCTCAAGCCGGTCGTTGACGACGATGAAGCCCTTATCCGTGGTCTGAACGCCCGTTTTCGCAAGATCCAGATCCTTCGTGTTGGGCGAGCGCCCGACCGCGACGAGCAGATGAGAGCCTGAGAGGGTCTCGCGTCCGGTTTGCGTCTCGATCGTGAGCGAAATGCGCCCGTTCTCGCGATGCGTTTGGGTCGCGCGCGCCTGTAGATAGAATTTAATTCCTTCCGATTCGAGGGCGCGTTGCAACTCGTCCGTAATGTCGTCGTCTTCATTCGGCAAAATGTGTGCGGCGCTCTGCACAACAGTCACTTCGCTTCCGAAGCGGCGGAACATCTGCGCGAATTCAAGGCCAACGTACCCGCCGCCTAAAACGAGCAGGTGTTGCGGCAACTGTTCCAGATCCAGCAGGCTGACGTTGGTCAGATAGGGCGCCTGGTTCAAACCGGTAAGGGAGGGAACAGCGGGGCTGCTTCCTGTATCGATGAAAATGCGCTGGGCTTCGATTGTGTCCACGGCTATTTGCACCCGTTTCGAACCCACAAAACGGCCTCGGCCTTGATACAGATGCAGGTTCTTCTGTTTTTCGAACGTGGTCTCCCAACCCGAGCGAAAGCTTTGCACAATTTCGTTCTTCCGCTTCAGGATGGCGGGCAAGTCTACTCGGACATTTTGGGCATGCACTCCCCAGCGGGCCGCGTTCCGCGCGTAATGGGCCACCTGCGCGCTGGCAATCATAGTCTTGGTCGGCGTGCAGCCCGTGTTCACGCACGTTCCACCCAAGTGATCCGATTCCACCAGCGCGACTGATTCTCCCAGCTCTGCTAATTGCCGAGCCAACGGGTTACCGCCTTGTCCCGAACCGATTACGATTGAGTCGTACTTCACGATGCGATCTGTCATGCAAGTTGCTCCTGTCCGAACCTCGTCTTTCTACTTGGTTTGTAACGTGGATCCTCGGCATCCAATCATTCAGTTAAGTCGCACATCAGTTGAAGTGCAAGTGCACTTAGGAAAGCATGGCACAAACGGGTCAAATTCCACGGAAGCAGTTTGGCAAGACCGGGGTAGAGATTTCAGCGCTGGCGTTGGGCGGCCACCATCTCGGAGATGCTGGCGACCAGAAAACGGCAGAGAAAATCGTTGCGCGCGTGATCGACGGCGGAGTCAACTTTTTCGACAACTGCTGGGAGTATCACCGCGGCAAAACAGAAGACTGGATGGGCAGTGCGTTACAGGGCAAACGCCAGCAGGTTTTTTTGATGACCAAGGTGTGCACGCATGGGCGCGGCAAAGATTTGGCGCTGCGAATGCTGGAGCAGTCGCTGCGGAGGCTGCAGACCGACCATTTGGATCTTTGGCAAGTACACGGCGTGTCTTTTGAGAACGACCCCGCGCTGTTCACACGGCCGAGTGGCGCGGCCGAAGCGCTGGCGCAAGCGAAGCAAGACGGTAAAGTTCGCTTCGTCGGATTTACGGGACACAAGGACCCGCGCATTCACCTTGCAATGCTGAACACGGGGTTTCCGTTCGACTCGGTGCAGATGCCACTCAATCCGTTCGATGCCACGTTTCGAAGCTTCGAGACGCAAGTACTGCCGGAAGTGAATCGGCGCGGGATTGCAGCCCTCGGAATGAAGCCGTTAAGCGGAGCGGGGCCGGCGTTGAAAGCCGGTGTTCTCTCGGCGGAAGAGTCGCTTCGTTACGCCATGAGCCTGCCGGTTGCGACCACCATCACCGGAATGGAAAAAATGGATGTGGTCGAGCAGAATCTGAAAATCGCGCAAGATTTTGAACCTCTGGAGCCGCAGGAGATGCAAGCGCTTCGCGAGCGGTGCCACAGATACGCGGACGGCAGGTACGAGCTGTATAAGGTCTCGCTGAAATATGACAATCCCGAAGCGCGCCTGGCGCATGACTTCCCTTTGGACATGCAGCAGAAAGAGGTGAAAGAAATGGTGCGGGCCACCGAGAACACCGGCAATGCGTGGCCTGCGGGCAAATAGAATTATGGCAACTGGCACGATCCCGAAGCGGCGTTTAGGCAATACCGATATGGAGGTCTCAATTATCGGCATCGGCGGTTTTCACCTGGGCGCCGCTGACAATCAGGATGCCGCTAGCGATATCGTGCAGCGTGCTCTGGATGCAGGCATCAACTTTTTCGACAACGCCTGGGAGTACCACGACGGGCAGAGCGAAGAATGGCTGGGCAAGGCGCTCGGGACACGGCGTAATGAAGCCGTCGTGATGACGAAGGTCTGCACGCACGGCCGTGACAAAACCATTGCGATGCAGATGCTGGATGAGTCCTTGCGGCGGCTGCGAACGGATCACCTGGACGTGTGGCAGATACATGAAGTGGTTTATGACAGCGATCCGGACCTCATATTCGGCCCGAATGGCGCAGCCGAAGCATTACTCGAAGCCCAGAAGCAGGGCAAGGTGCGGCTGATCGGATTCACAGGTCATAAGGACCCATCCATTCATTTGAGAATGCTGTCTCACGGATTCCCATTCGACACGGTTCAGATGCCGCTGAACCCTTTCGACGCTACCTTCCGCAGCTTCGAAACCCATGTGCTTCCCGAAGCGCGCAAGCGTGGAATGGCAATATTCGGGATGAAGAGCATGGGAGGAAGCGGCGAGATGGTAAAGCAGGGAGGCGTGACGCCTGCAGAAGCGCTGCGGTACGCGATGAGCTTGCCGGTGACGACCACCATCAGCGGCATCCATTCGATGGATGTGCTGAAGCAGAATCTATCGATAGTTACGAATTTCTCGCCGATGGACGAAGCCGACATGCAAGCACTTCGAAATCGCTGTCGCGAATTCGCGGGGGACGGGCGCCTGGAGTTGTTCAAGACCACGACGATGTACGACGGTAAAATTGGCCGTGAGCAGCATGGTTACCCACTGGCCGAGGAGCTGCCTGCGTAAGCGCGCCATGGAATCGGAATCATATGGGGAGCTGGAGTATTTAGTGCGCGTGAACAGCAGTCCGCTTGCGGTATCGGGCCTGGTGTAGAGGCTATTTGAACTCGAGGATTTCTTTCTCTTTGGCTTTGGCAGCCTGATCGATTTTCGCGATCTGGCTATCCGTCAGCTTTTGTATAGAGGTGAGCGCCAAGCGTTCATCGTCCTCGCTGATCAGCTTGTCCTTGAGCATCTTCTTCAGATCTTCATTGGCGTCGCGGCGAACGTTGCGAAGCGAAACGCGGCGTTCCTCAGCGATATGGCTCAGTTTCTTGGCCAGCTCGCGACGGCGTTCTTCGGTGAGCGGTGGAATGGGTACACGCACGATCTTGCCATCGTTCGATGGGTTCAGCCCCAGGTCTGCGTTGCGGATTGCCTTTTCGATATCGCGAATAGTCGAGGTGTCCCAAGGCTGGACGGTGATCATGGCCGGCTCGGGTACATGCAGCTGGGCCACCTGGTTGAGAGGAACCGGCGATCCGTAATAATCGACGCGCACGCTGTCAAGGAGACCGATAGAAGCGCGCCCGGTGCGGACGTGGGCCATCTCCTGCTGAAGATCTGAAAGCACTTTGTCCATGCGGGTGCGAGCATTCGCTTCTACTTCTTTGGCGTTCTTGAAAGTGCTACTATTCGCCGGAGCTGCTGGATGTTCCTGTTTCATAAGATTGTCGGCGGCTACCGGATGACTGTCCCGATGGGATCACCCATCGCCATACGCATTATATTGCCGGGAATTTTGAGATCGAAAACCATGATGGGCATGGAGTTGTCGCGGCACATCGCAACCGCCGAAGCATCCATCACGCCGAGAGCTTTGGATAACACCTCTGTGTAGCCCACTTCCGCGTATTTCACGGCGTCGCGGAATTTCTTAGGGTCTTTGTCGTATACACCATCCACGCTGGTGGCTTTCGCGATGATCTGCGCATGGATTTCGAGGCCGCGCAGCGTGGCCGCCGTATCGGTGGAGAAATAAGGATTGGACGTTCCGGCGGCAAAAATCACGGCGCGACCTTTTTCGAGGTGGCGAATGGCGCGACGGCGGATGTAGGGCTCGGCGACCTGGTGCATCTGAATGGCAGTCATGACGCGGGTGGGAACCCCCAAGCGCTCGAGCGCATCCTGGAATGCGAGTGCATTGATAACGGTGGCAAGCATGCCCATGTGATCGCCGGTGACACGATCCATATCATGCGCCGCGGCAG
The DNA here is from genome assembly GCA_039583505.1 of Bryobacteraceae bacterium. Taxonomy (GTDB): domain Bacteria; phylum Acidobacteriota; class Terriglobia; order Bryobacterales; family Bryobacteraceae; genus Bog-105. Next base: position 8,874 of record JAVKSW010000047.1, read on the forward strand.
CAACGCCACGGAAGATATTGCCGCCTCCAAGCACCAATCCCATCTGCACGCCCTTGCGTGCAACCTCGGCGACTTCATTCGCCAGAGTCATCACGCGATCCGGGTCCAAGCCAAAGGAAACGGTACCGGCCAGCGCTTCGCCGCTGATTTTCAAAAGAACTCGCCGATACTGTGCCACTGTCCCCCCTTGACCACTTGCTCAGCGCGGCGCGGTTCAGTTGGTCACGGGAAGCGGGCTCTCCTGAACACCAGGGGCATCGCCCGTATCGCCCACTTTGAAGCGGACGAACCGTGCAACTCTCAGATCTTCGCCGAGCTTTGTGCCGGCGGTGCGGATCAAGTCTCCAACCGAAATGGTATTTTCGCGAATGAACGGTTGTTCCAGCAAGCATACCTCTTCGTAGAACTTGCTCATACGTCCCTCGGCAATCTTGTCCACCATTTTTTCCGGCTTGCCTTCGCCGAGCGCGCGTTCGCGTTGAATTTCGCGCTCTTTGTTCAGTAAATCCGCCGGCACGCTTTCCCTGCTGAGGTACTGCGGATGCGCCGCCGCGATCTGCATGGCGAGATCACGAACGAAGGTTTTGAATTCCTCTTTTTGCGTGACGGCGTCGGAATTGGTATTCACTTCTAGCAGAACACCGATTTGGCCACCTGTGTGAATGTAGGTTCCGATTACACCCGTAGCGTTGACCTCATATATAGCGAAGCGGGAGACACTAATGTTTTCGCCGAGCTTGGCAATTTTGGTCTTGACCAGCTCGCCCACAGTGGTGCCCTGGTCTTTACTGAATTTCTGCTCGTAGAGCGCCTCGTGGGCTTTGAAGTTGGCGCGCTCGGCTTCGGTGACTTCTTCCACACGCACGATTTTGGGCTTCGTCCGGGCAATGTGCGCGGCGACATCGGCGGCGAGGGTCTGGAAATCCTCCGTGCGAGCTACGAAATCGGATTCGCAGTTTACTTCGACGAGAACGCCGAGCTTGAAATCCGGACTGATCAGGGACGCGATGAGTCCTTGCTTAGTGGCGCGGCTCTCCTTCTTCCCGGCGGAAACGATGCCTTGTTTGCGAAGGTATATGATGGCCTCCTCAATGTTGCCGTTGGTGGCGACGAGCGCCTTCTTGCATTCCATCATGCCCGCGCCTGTAAGGTCACGCAGCTTCTTTACTAACTGTGCATTAATCTCTGCCATTTAGGTTTCCTGTTTACACACCTCGGGTTCCAGCTCGCCGATGCGCGAGCCCGGTACCCGCTACTTTTCGCTGACCGTGGTGGTCGCCACGGGTTCCTCGGTGGGCGACTCGCTGCTTGGACCTTTCCGCGGAGGCGCTTCCGGCTCATTGCTGGTGGCGAGACTTTCCGACATCAGTTGCTCCTGGTACTTCGGATCCAGGTACTGAGTGAACTCTTCTGGCGTATGGTCGGCAGAGGTTTCGTCATCGCTGACAATCTTCTCCGCCGTGAACTCCTGCTCAGTGGCTAACGATCTGCCTTCGACAACCGCATCGGCGATTTTAGTCGTGAACAGCCGGATAGCGCGCAACGCGTCGTCATTGCCCGGAATGACGTAATCGACTTCGTCGGGGTCGCAATTGGTGTCGACGACGGCGACGACGGGAATGCCCAGCTTGCGAGCTTCCTTTACCGCGATCGACTCCTTGTTTGAATCTACGATAAACAGCATATCCGGCAAGCCGTTCATGTCTTTGATGCCGGCGAGATTCTGTTGGAGATGCTTGCGCTCGCGCTCCAGGCGTCCGACTTCTTTTTTTGCGCGCCCTTCATACGCATTGTCCGTAGACATGGAGTCGAGCTCTTTGAGGCGCTTGATGGAGCGCTGCACGGTGGCGATATTGGTCAACAATCCGCCCAGCCAACGCTGGTTAACGTAGAACTGGCTGCAGCGGTTGGCTTCTTCGGCAATGGCCTCTTGTGCCTGACGCTTGGTGCCGACAAACAGCACGGTCTTGCCTTGGGCGGCCATTTCACC
>JAVKSW010000048.1:0-10827 GCA_039583505.1 Bryobacteraceae bacterium
GCGTAACGCGCCTCTGCCGGCGTCATTCCGGCGGCGATGCGTTGCTCAATCTCCCGGTCCAGGTGGTACTGCAGCTCTTCGTCGAGTTCCTGCTCGACCTTTGCACGCGAAAAGAAAGACCGAAGTCTTAGTCGAATCACATTCGTCCAGCGCATTTGCGATTGCTTTCATTCACTCCTGCCGTAACGCGAGGAGTGGATCTAATTTGGCGGCGCGGCGCGCCGGAAGATAGCTCGCGATCAGCACCACGAGCCCAAGCAGCAGGACGACGGCAGCGTAGGTCATAGGATCGGCCGGCTTCACCTCGAACAGCATGCTGGTCATCAATCGCGTCCCAGCGAGCGAGCCCACGAGCCCCAGCGCCATCCCACACGCCGCTAAGGCGATGCTGTACCTGAGAATCAAGCGAAGCACCTGCCCCGACGTTGCACCCATCGCCATGCGCAAGCCAATCTCATTCGAGCGTTGGCCCACAACATACGTTGTTACTCCATAGATGCCGGCGATCGCAAGAGACAACGACAATGCCGCGAAGCTTCCGAGCAGTATGCTGCGGAAGCGCGGTGCCGCGACTTCTTCATAAAGAGATTTTTCCATTGTTTTGAACTTCAGCGCAACATCCGGAGAAAGTTCGTGAACCGTGCGGCGTAAAGTGTTGATCAATGCCTCGGGTTCGAGGGCGGTTCTCACGACCACAGTTAAGTTCGTTCCCGCGCCCAACGTGTGTTGATCATAGGGCATATAAATCTCTGCATCGGGCTTGCGCGCAGGGCCCCATTGGCGGACGTCGCCCACAATGCCAACAATTCTCATGGGCCTATCAGAATCGAAGCCCGCGAAAATGGTGCGCCCGATGGGATCCTGGCCGGGGAAAGCTTTACGTCCGAGAATCTGATTGATTACCGCTGTATAGGGAGCACCAGCCGAATCGGCATCCTGAAAATCACGCCCGCGCTTCAGCGGAATATCCAAGGCCGAAAACAAACCTGGCGTTACTACGGAAAAGACGGCATCAAACTTTCCTTCCTGAGCGCTTTTGCTGAGTTGCGAAGAGAGGTGGTCGATCCAGTAAGTACCAGCCGACTCGACATCGCCAGGCGGTCCCATTGTTGCGCCCGCCGAGGAGACGCCCGGAAGTACTGAAATCTCAGCGAGCAATTGCTTAAAAAAGCGCCGTCCGTGCTGCTCTGCCTCCGGTCCGGAGACGGGCAGGCTTGTCTCCATCAGCAACACACGTTCAGGGCGGAAACCGAGCGCTACATGATTGAGCGCCACAAAACTCTTAATCAGTAACCCGGCCCCGGCGAGAAGTATCATGGACAAGGCGATTTCGGCGATCACAAAGGCTCCCCGCAATCCGCTCCCTCCACCGCCAACTACCGCTCGCGCTCCGCCCTGCTTCAGCGCATCACTCAGGTGCACTCGTGGTCCGTAGAGCGCGGGTATCAATCCGAATAAGAGACAGCACAACACCGAAGTACCGAAAGTGAATGCGAGCACATGGCGGTCGATGCTGACTTCGCCAAGGCGCGGAATATCGTGGGGCGCCACCGCGATGAGCGCTTTTGCCCCGAGACCTGCCAGGAGTAACCCAATAGCGCCCGCCACTAAAGCGAGCAACAAACTCTCTGTGATCAATTGCCGGACGATGCGTCCCCGGCTGGCGCCCACGGCGGCACGAATCGCGATTTCGCGCGTCCGTGCAGTTGCCTTGCTAAGAAGCAGAGCCGCCACATTGGCGCACGCAATTACTAAGACCAAACCCACTGCCCCTAGCAGTAAATAAAGCGTCAATCGCACATCTCCGACCATGTCGTCGCGCATCTTGGTTAATGCCACGCTCCTGCCTTTATTGCTGCCCGGATATTGATTTGCCAGCTGCGCGGCGATGGACGTCAGTTGAGCTTGCGCCTGCTCCAGAGTTACATTCGGTTTCAGGCGGCCAATCGCCAAGAAGCTAAGGCTCGTGCGCGGCAGCGTCCTGTCGACGGCATCCGCCGTGCGCCATACATCGCTTTTATCCGGGAAATGAAATCGCGGCGGAAGAACACCCACGATTGTCAGGACTCCACCGCCTACGCGCAGGCTTTGCCCGAGAGCGCTGCTGTTTCCGCCGAAATGGGTTTGCCAATAGGAGTATCCGATCAACGCCGGACCGGAATCGCCCGATTTCTCGTCTTCCGCGCTCAGCAACCTTCCTAACACGGGAGAGATCGAAAGCACCTGAAAGAACTCGGGCGATACCCTTGCAACGTGTACGAACTCCGCCGCCGAACCCGCGATGGTTGGTTCATCCGAACTCCGGTAGTAAGCCATGGCCGAGAAAGCCGTGGTCTGCTTGTGCCAATCCTCCAGGTCGGGCAGCGATACAAGCTTCACCTTGGCGCCGCCTTTCCAGGTGGACGTCAGCGTGACAATTCGATCCGGATCGCGATAGGCGAGCGGCTTTAGCAAGACTCCACTCACTACGCTGAACACGGCCGTATTCGCGCCGATTCCGAGAGACATGATCAGCACCGCGATCAGAGCAAACGCGGGATCCCTACGCACGCCGCGAACCGCGTATCGAAGGTCCTGCACAGCGCTTTCGACAGTGTTCAATCCTCGCATGTCCCGGCACTCCTCTTTTCGTTGCTCGATATCTTTGACTGACTGCAGGGCGGCGTAACGCGCCTCTGCCGGCGTCATTCCGGCGGCGATGCGTTGCTCAATCTCCCGGTCCAGGTGGTACTGCAGTTCCTCGTCGAGTTCCTGCTCGACCTTTGCACGGGAAAAGAGAGACCGAAGTCTTAGTCCAATGACAGTTAACCAGCGCATAACGGTCTCGGTCCCATCAAACCGTCCGTACAATGAGCGAGATTGCGGCGGATAAGCGTTCCCATTGCGCAGCTTCCGATTCCATGGCCTTACGTCCGGCTCTCGTCAACGTGTAGTACTTGGCGCGCCGATTGTTTTCGCTGATGGACCATTCCGATCGAATCCACCCGTTCTGTTCCAGCTTGTGAAGCGACGGATACAGCGCCCCTTGCCCCACCTGAAGCACGTCACCGGACAATTGATGAATCCGCTGCGCAATCGCCCAACCGTGCATCGGTTCCAGAGCAATCGTCTTCAGAATTAATAGGTCCAGTGTGCCTTGCAAAAGGTCAGTTGGTTTACTCAGTGGACATACCTCAGTAACTGACAACAGTGTACGCCGTTGTTCGTGCCGGCGCAAGTGCGGGCGTGATTTGATTCAACGCGGTTGCGGCATCTGCTGACGGGTCGCTGGAACCGATTTGGTCGTTCCGTTCACTCGCAATGGGAACGGGCAGCCCTCGGTTGGAACTTTGCTCTTGCGCGTTAGTGTTGTACTTGTGTATAACAGTAGTGCACAGAGATCAGGTGGTCGTTTGCAGCTGAGCCGGAACGGCCAGGTTTGGTCCGAGTGCGGAAGACAAAAAATAAGGAGAATGACCCGTGAAAACTCTTGGTTCGATGCTGCCCGTTCTTTTGATCTCGCTCTCGACTGTCGCTTTCGCCCAGTCTGATGCGCAAACTTCTTTTAATCAGCTTAAGGCTTTGGCCGGCACGTGGGAGGGCAGGGTGACAAGCATCCCGTCTGAACCCACAGTTGAAGGCAAGCTCGCGCAGGTTTCACTTCGTGTAACTTCGATGGGCAACGCCCTTATGCATGAGATGAGAATTCCGGGGCAACCTGACGATCCCATTACCATGCTGTATCTAGATGAAAACCGCTTGCTCCTCACCCACTACTGCGATGCCGGCAATCGGCCCCGAATGGTGGGGGAAATGGCGCCGGACGGAAAGACATTTGAATTTAACTTTCTCGACGTGGCCGGCAGCACAGATCATGGACACATGCATGGCGCCGCGTTCACTATCATTGATGCAGACCACCACACCGAAGAATGGACCTTCGTGATTCCGGGAAAGGGCCAGGTCCGTGCGCACTTCGATCTGCAGCGGAAGAATTAGCGCCGGGTGTCTCCCTGGCGGGTGGCCAGAAACTTAGGATGGACCGTGAGTGACTCGTGAGTGGAACGACAGCCAGCCAATCTATCGCCAAATCCGCGACCAGGTGGTCGAGATGATACTCGATGGCGTACTGAACGAAGGTGATCCGCTGCCCTCGGTCCGGAGCGTCGCAGCCGAATATCGCGTTAACCCACTCACGGTCCTCAAGGCTTATCAACAATTGGTTGACGAGGCGATCGTCGAGACCAGACGGGGGCGGGGCATGTTCGTCAATGCCGGCGCTCCCACCCTGTTGCTGCAAGCGGAACGGCAGAAATTTCTGGCTGAAGCGTGGCCCAGGATTTCCGCCGCCATCCAGCGGCTTGGGCTGAAAGCGGAAGAACTGCTGCATCAGGCAACCAGCCGCACAAAGCCGAGTCCCAAAAAGGACCGTCGCTGAAGCCATGCCGGTCATCGCGTCACGCGGACTTCGCAAAACCTTCGGCAAATCCGTTGCTCTGGAAAGCGTCGACTTGCAGGTGGAAGAAGGTCGTATCCTCGGTCTAATCGGTCGTAATGGCTCAGGCAAGACCACCGCCCTTTCCGCGATGGTCGGCCTCATCCCATATCAGGGAGAACTGAAGGTGCTCGACCGCAATCCCTGGACGGAGCGCGATCAGCTCATGCGCGATGTCTCATTCATCGCCGATGTGGCCTTGTTGCCGCGCTGGCTGCAGGTTTCACAGGCATTGGACTATGTTGCCGGCGTCCATCCGCGATTCCATCGCATGCGGGCAGAAGCCCTTCTCGCCAAAACAGCCATTCGGCCCGATAACAAAGTGATGAAGCTGTCGAAGGGTATGATCACGCAGCTTCACCTGGCCCTGATCCTTGCCATCGATGCTAAGTTACTGGTCCTGGATGAGCCGACGCTTGGTCTGGACCTCTCTTTTCGCAAACAGTTCTACGACTCGCCGCTGAACGATTACTGGGATCATCGCCGCACGGTCGTCGTCGCGACACACGAGGTGGATGAGATCGAGGACATTCTTACCGACGTGGCGTTCCTTGATCGCGGCCGGATCGTATTCGGCTGCAGCATTGAAGACATAGAGTCGCGGTATTGGGAAGTAATGGTGAATCCGGAAAACGTCGCGGCTGCTCGGGCTCTCAACCCCATTAACGAACGCCGGAGCCTGGGGCGCAGCATCCTGCTATTCGAAGGTGTAGATCGTCAACAATTGTCAGGGGTTGGCGACGTGCGCAGGCCAAGTGTTGCAGATTTATTCGGTGCTCTCACGAGTAGCCGGGCCGAGGCGTCACAAGGAGCGCGAATATGACTGGCTTCTCTTCCGCTTTCGAAGCTCAGGAAGTTGCATCTGCCAGGCTGTCTCCGGTTCGGCCCCTGTACTGGTCGGTGCGCCGTGAATTGTGGGAGAACCGATCGCTATATGTCGCTCCCGCGTCCGCGGCTGTTGTCTTTCTCCTCGGTTTTCTGATCAGCACCATTCATCTACCCGCTACAATCCGGAACCTGCCGGCGCTCGATCCGATGCATCAGCACGAAACCATCGCGCTGCCATACGATATGGCCGCGGGTCTTCTTATGCTGACCGCTATGGTCGTCGGCGGGTTCTACTGTGTAGATGCGCTACAAGCGGAACGCCGCGACCGCAGCATCCTGTTTTGGAAATCGCTCCCTGTTTCCGATAGCACCACGGTGCTCGCGAAAGCCTTTATTCCACTCGTTTTTCTGCCGCTACTGACGTTCGCGATCATCTTCGCCCTGCAAGTATGCATGCTGCTGACTAGTAGCGCCGTTGTATCGGCAAGCGGCCTGAATGCAGCAACGTTATGGACACAGTTGTCGTTTTTCAAAATGACGCTGCTGCTGCTCTATCACCTTTTGACCATACATGCGCTGTGGCAGGCGCCTGTCTACGGCTGGCTGCTTTTGGTGTCGGCCTGGGCGCGGCGTGCTGCATTTCTCTGGGCTATTTTGCCGCCTTTTGCGATTGGCGCAATCGAGAGGATAGTGTTCGGCACTTCGCGTTTCGCCCACCTGCTGCGCTTAACCGGAGGCGGTAATGAGGCGCTCACGGCGCCGGGTACGTTCCCGATGGATCCCGTAACACACGTCACGCCCGGTACATTCCTGGTCAGCCCGGGTCTATGGATAGGGCTGGCATTGACCGCAATCTTTCTAACGCTCGCGATTCGGCTGCGCCACGATCGTGGGCCTGCAAATTAGCAGCTCATGGCCGGGACACCGCGCTCCAGCTGACGAGGGTGCTACTGTGCGAAGCTGCCACCGGCGAGCGCCCACGGCCGGCGAGAGCTGCCCGAAAAGTTCCTGCAGATTCTGGAACGCATGGGCATTCGATCGCGTTTCGCGCATGCCTTCGGCTTCCGGCTATCGCTCCGGAAGAGCCGATATCCGCATCATCGATCTGACAAGCCGTCGCATTTCGATCCTGCCGGGATCGGAAGGGCTGATCGCCCCCCGGTGGTCGCCGGACGGCCACTATCTTACAGCGATCGTCTTCACCGCGGAAAAATGGCCGGGTGCGGGGTTGGTCCTGTTCGACTTCGCGACGAGGAAGTGGAGCACGCCCTTGCGAAAGAGAGCGTGGACAACAAGGGCTGGAGCTGGGATGGACGGTATTTCTACTTCGACACCTTCGAAGGTTGCGATGCGGCCATCTTCCGCGTGCGCCCCGGCGACCGCGCGGAGGAGCGCATCGTGAGTCTGAAGGGTATCCGGCGGGCCTGGGGACCGCTGGGTTGGTGGATGGGTCTGGCGCCCGACGATTCTCCAGTAGTCCTTCGCGATATCAGCATGCAGGAAATTTACGCGCTCGACTGGAGCGACCCAAAGCGCTAGACGCTGATCCTGAAAGACAAGCAACGATCGTCTATCGGTAATCGGGGAGTGTGATGTTGTCCGCAAGATCACGACCGACGGCAAGATCGGCAATCCAGGGGATTCTGAGAGCGTTCATGATTTGATTACGTAAAAACAGTGCGAGCTTCGATTTCGGGGCAAAAGTGCCGGCAAAGCGCAGCGCAGCTCTCTGCTTTCGGAGAACGAAGGGCCCGAACAGTTCCTGGTAGCGCGCAAAAGCCGCGGCATAGTCGCCATTCGCACGGTGAAGTTCACCAGCAAGAATGTAGGCGGCCACCATGGCCAACCCGGAGCCTTGCCCCGCGAGCAGCGACACGCATGAAGCCGCATCGCCGAGTAACGTCACTCGCCCCCGGGTCCATAATCCCTCATCTGCATTCATTCGTATCTGGCTCACCCGATCGAAATAAAGATCGTCGCTGGCACGGAGCGCGTCCAGAATCCTCGGACATTCCCACCCGCTGTGTTCGAAGCGTTTCCGCAACAGGGCCTTTTGGGACGGGAGATCGGCGTTTCCATCGACCCTTTCATCCGCAAACGTGAATAGGAACATTGTGCGGTCGCCGCTCATAGCAAACCGCGTTACCTGCTGACCCACTTGCGTGTACATCACATACACCAGCTCGTCCCTTGGCCTGTAGCCCGCCACTTCGAAAGCTGCGACTCGGTAGCCCAGATAGTTCTCAAACCGGCTTTGCGTGCCAAAGACGAGCTCGCGGACTCGCGAATGAAGTCCGTCTGCTCCGACGACGAGATCGAACTCACGTACCGCTCCGCCTTCGAACGTGACGTGAACGCCTTTTTCCGTCTGCTCAATCCGATCCACGCTGTCGTCGAAAATTGTTTCGACCTTGCCTTGGATCTCCCCGAAAATCAATGCGGCGAGATCTCCTCGCGGAAGGCTGACGTAGCGCCCCCGAGTCGCCCGAGCAAATGCGTCGGCTGGGAAACCCGCTACCCGTTTCCCGCTCCGGTCTACAACTCTCACCGCCTGGACCTTGTACCCTCTGCGGGTGATCTCCGGCAACAGCCCCATGCGATCAGCGATGTCGAAACCTGCACCCCAGAAATCGATGATGTAGCCGCCCCTTCGCAAGTTGGGCGCTTTCTCTACAATGGTGGGTTTTAACCCATGCTGGACGAGCCAGTATGCCAGAGTCGGCCCGGCGATTCCCGCGCCGGATATCAAAACTCTCACGATCAATAGACTACGCGATCTCCGGTGACAACTTGGTGGCGATCGCGGTGATTACGATACCTCAGCGGCGGCCGGCCAATACGTCGAATTACCAGCCGCTGTCGAGATCCGCGATGAGCATGACGCGACGTGGTAAGCGGCGGGCTATACTCGCTAGCGAACTGGTCAACGGTGCCGAGAAATCGTAAATAAGCTTGAGCCGGATTGGGGAAAGTAGATGAATCGAGAACGGGCGCTGAGAATTGTGCTGGTGTTGGTGGGGTTACTCTTTGTCGCTTCAGCTTATCCGCTGATAACGTTTATAAGGCAAGAGCCTGCGTTGTCGATGATGTTCAGCATTTATGTCTCGCTCGGCATTTTCCTGCTGCTGGCAGTGCGCAACCCATGGGCGAATCGGAGCCTCATCGCCTTTACCGCATGGTCCAGCTTTGCTCATGCCGCTGTTATGGGGCTGCAAGCATTTCGCAACATGGTTGGACGTGACGAACTGGCAGGCGTAGCTCTCCTTGTGCTCATAGGGGTGGCGTTGATCGCGCTCACGCCGGCAAAGCAGAATGGGGAGCGGGCATCAGCAGCTCTGTAGCTGGTTGAGGAGGACCGGTAACGCGATTGGGTAATAGGAAAGAAACGAAATGAAATCCACCTATGGATTAGAGATTCCAGAGAGCATTCGAGAACTGGTAAACCCGAAACGTTGCGCACTGATCGTGTACGACATGCAAGCGGGTATTATTCGACAAATCAAAGATGGCGCGGCGATTACGGCGCGGGTGAAGCAAGTGCTGGCGGTTGCGCGCGCAGCAGAGATGCGCGTGTTTCATACCCGGCATCTTTCTTTGCCGAAACAGTTGATGGGCGCATTCCAATTTCGCCAAGCGATGGCATGGCAGCGCGTGGATGATCCCGAGAAAGTGCAGCCATGGTTTGCGCGCGACAGTCCCGCATTTCAGATCGTGAGTGAACTGGAGCCGTTGCCCGGTGAAGCGGTGTTCGACAAAGTCACAATGTCGGCATTTGAAGGGACTCCGCTAGCGATGGCACTGCGAGACTGCGGGATGCAGTCTTTTCTCATCACAGGAGTCGCTATGGAGATTGGGATAGATATAACCTGTCGCCATGGCGCGGATCTCGGATTTGTGCCTATTGTTGTTCGCGACGCATGTGGAGCCGGCCACAAGGACGCGGCTGATCGCGCAATAGCGACGCTGGAGTTCCTGGGCGACACTGTATTGACTGACTTGGATGCGGTGAGCGCAGCATTGGTCGAGTCCTCCAGCTCACCAAGTCCGAAGTTTCCGGACTGAGCGGAAGCCGAAGCTTCCTCAAGATCGCCACGCGGGAAGCTTTTATTCAAAGTGAAGCTGTTGGCGCTCCTCCTGGATGGCTAAAGGCTGATACAGATCTATTGCAATCAGCAGCACGAGACCGATAACCGGCACGACCAGCGCTTGCGATTGTGTAATGCGTTTGCCCACAGCACCTAACGCTGCTCCAAACACATAGGCCATCCACGTCAAGGCGAGGACGAGAGCCAGCCGAAAAGACTTCTGATCGGCTGATGTCGCAAACGCCTCTACAAACGGCGTGCCGTTACGCAGCGTGTCCCAAAGAAACGTTCCGTACGCGACGAACTGCTCCGCAAACTCCACCAATGTGCCGGTTACAAACCCGGTATGTAGGGTAAGTGAGCTGAACCGAGTCAGGGTTGAGTTCTGTATGCCCATCGCCGTAGCGAGCAGCGCGATCGCCAGACGTTGCCATCCCATACTCTCGTATCTGGCATTCGGATCAAAGAAGCTCACTATCCCGAGCAACAGCACCTCACATCCAAAAGCCACGCATGCGATATGCCGAGTCCGCTGCCTGGCTCCGACCTCAATCAGGGTGCGGCCAAAGACCAGGCCGAAAATATAAAACAAAATGGGCCAGAAACGGAAGAGAACCATGGGCCAGCGGTGTTGAGCTAACGAGATCCCGAGGGCCACGCTGTTGCCGCTCATATTGGCGGTGTAGATGCTTGCGAACGTTAGAAAGCCGACTGCGTCCACGAACCCTGCGATCCAAGTGAGAAAGCCGGCAACACCGAGTTGTACGACGCGCCGCGATCCCGCAGGATGACGGTATTCTGGTGACGGAGCGAAGCCTTTCACACCAGTCAGATGCCTCTCGCGCTAATGTGAACCGATAATTTGATACGTCAGCTCGACTCGTTCCAGAAGCAAAATTGGGCGGCAGGACCCGGGGCACGTGAGTAAACAGGTAATTGGACCAGGAATGTTTTTGTGTTCCCTCGGAGTCCAATGAGACGGCGCGGTCTGAGATGAAGAATGCATGCCACGGCACCATCCATTTTTTCGCTGCCGGTCTGTCGAGTAGATGAGCTCCAGCGCGACAGTTGAAGGCCGACTTACCGAACTCTGGGAGACTCCGAAGACCCTTCGCGGCTGGTTCGCAACCGTCGATCATAAAGAACTCGGCCTGCGATATCTCGTCACCGCGTTTCTTTTTCTGCTGATTGGCGGCGTGGAAGCGCTTCTGATGCGGCTACAGCTTGCACGCGCCGATCAGTCCGTGCTCTCCCCCGAAGTGTACGACCAGATCTTCACCATGCACGGCCTCACCATGATTTTCTGGTACGCCTCGCCTATTCTCACCGGATTCGCTGTGTATCTTATGCCGCTGATGATCGGCGCGCGCGATATGGCGTTCCCCAGGCTGAACGCCTTCACGTACTGGTCATTCCTGATTTCCGGACTTTTTCTCTACG
>JAVKSW010000049.1:0-10695 GCA_039583505.1 Bryobacteraceae bacterium
CTTACGGTCTGCGCGAATACGACGCCGAGGTGTTGACCCTCACGCGCGAGACCGGCGATTATTTCGAAGCGGCTGCGAAAGTAAGCGGAGACGACTCTGGACGCGCTGTGGCGAATTGGGTGGCGGGCGATTTAATGGCCCTGCTGAACGCAGCCGGCAAACAGATCTTGGAATCGCCGGTTCGCGCCGAGCATCTCGGCGAGCTGGTTTCACTCATCGAGAAAGGCGAGCTTTCCGGAAAACTCGGCAAAGAGATCTTGCCAAAGATGTTTGAAACTGGCGATTCGGCCCGAGCCATTATGGAACGCGATGGACTCAGGCAGATCTCCGACACCGCATCGCTCGGCAAGATTGTCGATGAGGTACTTGCCGCGAATCCGAAGCAGGTTGAGCAGTACAAGTCCGGCAAGACGGCGGTGATAGGGTTCCTCGTCGGCCAAGTGATGAAAGCCAGCCGTGGACAGGCGAATCCGACAGCGGTGAACGAAACGTTGAGGAAGAAGCTCGGATAATTGCACATGCTCAGCGGGTATCGCGAATTCTTACCCCATCGCTCGTTCGCGCCTTGGATCGAATGTTTCTGGACACACGGTCTGCGCGAGGCTCCCGTTCGCGTGTTGCCCGATACGTGTGTCGATTTCGTTTTCTCTCACGGCAGAGGCCTCCAGGTGGTCGGAACAATGACCCGTGCGCTGGTAGTCGATCCCGGCAAAGATGGGTTCGTTGGCGTGAGATTTCGCGCCGGAACGATTGGAGCGCTTCTAAAGATGCCGCTGACCGAGCTGACTGATCGGTCGGTCCGACTCCAGGACATTTGGGGTGCTCCTGGTCGCGCACTCGAAGAGCAACTGCGGAACGCGCACGGACAAGAGCAGATGATCCGGATTCTGCAAACGCGAATAGAACCTGCGGCTGCTCTTTCTCCAGTGCACCGGGCCATTAATTACCTGGTGACGCGTGCGGAACACGTATCTCTAGAAGAGACTTGCCGGGTCGCTGGCCTGAGTGCACGCCAGTTCCGCAGGCGGTGCTTGGAGGAGACGGGCGTGACCCCGAAACACCTGGCACGAATCTCGCGCTTCCGGCGTGCGTGGTCGAACATCGGCTCCCAACGGAAGATCGACTGGGCAACGGTCGCTGTCGAATCGGGATACTATGACCAGGCGCACCTGATCCATGAGTTCCAGAAGTTCAGCGGAAACACTCCCGGAGCCTACGCCGCGCAATGGGCAGGTTGACCGTTTTTTCCAATACAAGGTACGCGCTGTGGAAGTACTCTCATGAGATCAGGCGGAAAAAACGATGAAGATCACCCCTATACTCTTTGTGCAGCGCATTGAACCGTGTCTCGAGTTCTGGACGGAACGGCTCGGATTTGAAAAGACCGTGGAAGTGCCCGAAGGCGATCACCTGGGTTTTGTAATCCTGGTGCGCGACGGCGGCGAAGTGATGCTGCAGACCTTCGCAAGTTTAGAGAAAGATCTCGGCGTCAAATCACAAAAGGCATTCGGCAGCTCCACTCTGTTTATAGAAGTTCCCGATTTCGCCGATATTCGTAAGCGCGCCGCGGGCGTCGAGATCGTGGTTCCTGAGCGGGTGACGTTCTATGGCATGCGAGAGATCGGGATCAAGGAACCCGGCGGGCACCTGCTCGTTTTCGCTGCGAAAGAGGAAACCAAGTAGCGCGTTTACGTCTGGTAGATCGCAGCCCGCTCTTCGTTGTGGTGGCGGACATCGATACCCTTCACCAGGAACAGCACGTCTTCGGCGATATTGGTTGCGTGATCGGCGATGCGTTCCAGGTTGCGGACAACCGATAGCAGATAGAGCGCCTGGGAAATCTGCGGCGGATTTTTTTCCATGAAGCTGATCAGCTCGTGGTAACTGGCGGTCCGCATGTTATCCACCGCATCATCCGAAGCGAGCACGCTACGCGCGAGTTCCGGGTCGCGATTGACAAACGCGTCGAGCGCCTTGCGCACCATGCCCTGCGCTAGTCCCGCTATATGAGGAATATCGATCGATGGCCGGATGACCGGCTCCTTCACCAGCGCCAATGCGCTCTCGGCAATACTGACGGCGAGATCGCCCATGCGCTCCAGGTCGTTGTTGATTTTGATTGCCGCTGTCACCAGCCGTAGATCGGTGGCGAGCGGTGCTTGCAGGGCGAGTAAGCTGATGGCCAGGTCGTCGATCTCGATCTCCAGCTGATTCACGCGCGCTTCGTTTTTTAGGACCTGTTCCGCCAGTTCGGCGTTCTTTTCGACGACGCCCTGCACGCTGCGATAGACCGCGACCTCGACGAGCGCGCTCATCTCCAGCAGCTTCTCCTTCAGTTGGTCTAAATCTTGTTGAAAGTGACGCACGTTTACCTCGAATGCAAAATATCCGTGATCAACCGAAACGGCCCGTTACGTAATCTTCCGTTTCCTTCTTGCCAGGATTCTGAAAAATCTTGCGCGTGTCGTCGAACTCGATCAACTCACCCATCAGAAAGAACCCCGTGTAATCCGCCACCCGCGCGGCTTGCTGCATGTTGTGAGTGACGATCACGATAGTGGCGATGTCCTTGATGCGGAAAAGCAGCTCTTCAATCTTGAGTGTCGCGATAGGATCGAGAGCCGAACATGGTTCATCGAGCAGCAGCACTTCCGGGTTTACCGCCAACGCGCGGGCGATGCACAATCTCTGCTGCTGGCCCCCGGATAGCGCCGAAGCAGGTTTGTTCAGTTTGTCTTTAACTTCCATCCAGAGAGCCGCGTGTTGCAGGCTCGTCTCGACTGCCTCTTCAATGACCGAATTCTTGTAAATCCCATTCACTCGCAGGCCGTAGGCCACATTGTCGAAAATGGTTTTCGGGAACGGATTGGATTTTTGAAAAACCATCCCCACCCTGCGCCTTACATCATTCACGTCCATCGAGAGCAGATCCTGTCCATCCAGCAACACCTGGCCTTCCACACGAGTGTTGCGGAGCGCCTCATTCATGCGGTTCATGGTGCGCAGAAAAGTGGATTTCCCGCAGCCCGATGGTCCAATGAAGGCGGTGATTTTATTACTCGCGATGTTGATTGAGATGGTGCGAAGTGCCTGAAAGCTCCCGTAGAAAAAGTTCAGGTCTGTCGTGCAAAGCTTCGGCGCCGCGTATGTTTTTTGCACTTCATTTCCTTCCTGAGATAAAAGGACCGGTTCTTTCAAACTTTGCTGCTGCTGAGGCGTTGCCACAGGCCCGTCTCCTTTGAAGGTTGCGCTTCCGGCTGGAGCCCATTATGTGCCAGTCTACGCTTTCGAGACATAAGTTCCTCTTGCTAACGCCAGCCGGGCGATGATGTTGAGCAACAGCACCAAAGTTAACAGGACGAAGCCCGCCGCCCAGGCTTGGCGATGCCAGTCTTCATACGGGGCGATAGCGTACGTGAAAATCATCACCGGGAGCGTGGCTGTAGGTTTGTTCCAGCCCGGACTCCAAAACTGATTACTGAGCGCTGTGAAAAGCAGCGGCGCGGTCTCGCCCGCTACCCGCGCCAAATCCAGCATCGTGCCGGACACGATTCCGCGTACGGCCGCAGGGATCACCACCGTGACGATGGCCTTCCATTTGGCCGCTCCCAAAGCCAGAGCGCCCTCGCGCAGCGACACCGGAACCGCATGCAAATATTCTTCGGTGCTGCGGACGGATATGGGAATCATCATGATCCCCAGGGCCACGCCGCCCGTCAGCGCCGAGAAATGGCCCATTGGATGCACCACGAGGGCATAAACGACGATTCCGATCACAATCGACGGCACCCCGTTCAACAGGTCGGTCGTGTACCGTACGACGAAGGAAAGGGTCCTGCCGCTGTATTCTGACAGGTAAACCCCGCCCAGGAAGCCGATTGGTATTCCGATCGCCGTCGCCAGCAGCAGCACCTTGCCACTTCCGATGATCGCATTGGCCATTCCGCCGCCGGTTTCGCCGACGGGCGCCGGCAATTGAGTGAAGAACGCCCAACTCAAGGATCTCCCGCCGTGATAAACCAGGTATCCGAGAATGAAGAACAGGATGCCCGCGGTCATCAGGGTGCATAGCCCCGTCAGCCCGAACATCAGATAGTTGACGAGATTTTTTTGCAGCGATGAACTCGCCACTAGTGACCTCCCGACCGGCTGGTCGTAATGATCAGGATTCGAGCCAGGCCGTTCAGAACGAACGTGAGGCCAAACAGCACCAGTCCCAGTTCGATTAAAGCGCTGAGGTATAAATCGCCGGTCGCCTCTGTGAACTCATTCGCAATTACAGCCGCAATGGAGTAACCCGGGGCGAGCAGAGACGCTTTGATTTGCGGCGTGTTCCCGATCACCATCGTAACGGCCATCGTTTCCCCCAGCGCTCGCGCGAGCGCAAGGAATACCGATCCCGTGATTCCGGTCGATGCGTTCGGAACGACAACCCGCCAAGTGGTTTGCCATTGGCTTGCGCCCAAGGCTAGCGATGCCTCGCGCTGATCGCGCGGTACCGAGAGAAGAACCTCTCTAGAGACAGAGACAATGAACGGGATGATCATCACCGAGAGCACGATCCCCGCCGAAAAGAGGCTCACACCATAGAATGCGCCTTGGAAAAGCGGCAGCGATCCGAAAACCGACTTGAGCGGGGGGACTACGTCGTGCTCGAGAATGGGCACCAGGATGAAAATTCCCAGCAGCCCATAGATCACACTGGGAACCGCAGCTAAGAGCTCGATGAGGAACGTGGATATATTGGACAGCCGGGGCGGCGCCATTTCCGCCAAAAATATGGCCGAACCTATGCCCTGAGGAACTGCGATCAACAGGGCCAAAACGGAGGTGACCACTGTTCCATAGATGAACGGTAGAGCGCCAAAATTCCCTGCCACCGGATCCCAGGTCGAACTGAACAGGAAACCCCAACCGAATTTGTGGCGCGCGAGGGAGGATTCGGAGTACAGCTCATAAAATACAAGCGCCGTAATTATGAAAATGGCTCCCGCGGCGATGAGCGTGATCAGGTACGCTAGCTCGTCGCCCGCCCGAAGGCGGCGCGCGAAAGAGCGCACTTTGCCCGGTGGCACGGCACGCTGATGAACGATCGCGCTTGTACCCATCGCCACAATGGCTTATTGAATCTTGGAAATTGCGGTTTCTTCTTTCGCAATCACCTGGCTGGGAAGCTGTGCATACGCCAGCGCTCCCGTTAGCTTCTGACCGTCGCTAAGCATCCAATGCAGGAAGCCTTTTAGCACTTTGTCTTTAGCAGGGTCTTGGATTCTACTTGGAATCAGCAACCAGGTGAAACTCGAAACGGGATACGCATTCTTGCCCGGCGGATTTGTAATCGAAACGCGGAAGTCGCTGGGCATATTCGCTGCCGCACCGGCCGCCGCCGCCGTCACGCTCGCTAGGTCCGCTTTGACAAATAGGCCTGACTGATTTCGTACCTGCCCATAGGGAAGCTGGTTTTGAATTGCGTAGACCAGCTCGACGTAGCCAATCGAATACGGGGTTTGCTTTATCTGGCCCGACACGCCTTCGTTTCCTTTTCCCCCCAGACCTACCGGCCAGTTGACGGAAGTGCCCACACCCACCTTCCGCTTCCACTCCGGACTGACCTTCGACAGGAAATCGACCCAGACGTACGTCGTTCCGCTACCATCCGAACGGTGCACCACAAGAAGATCGTTAGCGGGGAGCTTCACGTTGGGATTCGCCTTCTGAATCTCGGGATCGTTCCATTTTGTAATCTTGCCGAGAAAGATGTCCGCAAGAGCGCTGGGTGTAAAGTTCAGGTCGGCAGTTATACCCGGAAGGTTGTACGTCGGGACGTCGGCGCCCAGCACCGTCGGAAAGTGAAGAACATCGCAACCGCGTTTCTGTTTGAACTCGGCAATTTGCTTGTCGTTCATAGGACCATCGCTGGCCCCGAAATCGACCGTGCCCTCAGTCACTTGCTTGATCCCCCCGCCCGAACCAATGGATTGGTAGTTTATCTCCACGTCGGGGTGCATTCTATGGTACTGATTGAACCATTTCGAGTACATCGGATAAGGGAACGTAGCACCCGCGCCCGTCAGCGTCGTTTGCGCCGCCACTGGAAGCGCTGCGGCCAAAAGTGCCGTCAGGCAGACAAATTTTGCTCTCATCGGATATCAGTATCGCGGCGTCGTCATCAACTTGGTGTGAACACAGCGTTACAATTCGATGAAATAGGATGTCTTGCAGTACCGTTGGGCGAAACGCTGGTCAGTCGCACAGACCCATCGAGGATATCGCACCTCGCCCTCTGCGCGCCGGCTTTCCGATTACAGCTCAGCTTCGACTTCAATCTCGATCAGCATGCCGGGATCGATCAGCGCGCGGATTTCAATCATCGTGGCGCAGGGGCGGATGTCGCCGAAAAACTCGCGATGCGCCCGTCCATATTCCCGCCACCGACTGATATCCGTTACGAACATCCGAGTGCGCACGACATTGGCGAGCGTCGCCCCGGCTTGTTTCAGCGCCCGTTCGATATTTCGAATGACTTGAACGGTCTGGGCATACGGGTCATTCAGGCCAACGATGTTGCCGTCTTCGCCGATCGCCGTCGTGCCGGTGAGATAAATGCGGCTATCGACGCGAACGGCACGGCTGTAGCCGACAATGTCCTCCCACTTGGCGCCGGACGAGATGTTTTGACGATCTTTGGGCATTGATAAGGATCAGTATAGGGGAGCTGAGCCCTCGGCTGCTTCACGCGGACCGCAACCGTATCGTAAACCGCGAACCGCGTGCCAACTGGCTTTCGACACTCACCTCTCCACCCATGCGGCCGATTACTTCCTTCACAATCGGGAGTCCGAGTCCTGTGCCTCCGGCCGGCCGCGATCTGGATTTGTCGACCCGATAGAAGCGGTCGAAGATGCGGTCCAGTTCATCGCTCGGAATGCCGATCCCCGTGTCGGTCACCGATATCCGCACCTCGCCATCTGTGGCGGCGCATTCGATGGTCACGTCGCCATCCGACCGGTTGAATTTTACGGCGTTATCTAGCAGATTGATCATCACCTGTTCCAGCCGGAAGCGGTGACCCATTACCCAACAATCATGGCAGTCGGTTTTCTGCAGCCGGACACCTCGTGTGGCGGCACTGCTTTCCACTGTGTGGATTGCCGAATCGATGATCTCCAGAACCGGAATCCGCTCGGGCGGCATCAGCGCCGTCTCGTTCGAATCGAGTTCGGAAAGCACCAGCAAGTCCGATGCGATGTTGTTCAGACGAGTCGCATGCGAGAGGATGATTTCAACAAATTTGCGATTGTGCTCGGGATCCTCGAGCGCTCCGTCCAGCAAAGTTTCCGCATATCCCCGGATGGCCGACAGTGGCGTACGCAACTCGTGCGAGACGTTGGCCACGAAATCTTTGCGCACCCGCTCCTGCCGTTGTATGTCGGTGACGTCGTGGAGTACGACGACTGCGCCGCGCCTCGGCAATCCACCCAGCGGCAGCGCACGAACCTCAAACCATCGCCCTGCCGCGCTCGGCAGTTGCAAGCGATCCCTTTCGGCAGTTCCGGTGGTGAGTACCTGCTCCAGAATGTCGCGAAGCACCGGCTCGCGGACGATCTCGTACAATGTCCGGCCTTCCGGTACGGGCGTGCGCGTTCCGAAAGCGTGGGCAAATGCATCGTTGCAGAAGATTACTTTTAGCTCCTTATCGACGGCCAGGACACCCTCCGCCATGCACGCGAGTATCGTTTCGCGCCGCAATGACTCGAGATTCGTCTGCTCTACGACATGGCGGACTCGCTCGGCCATTCCCTTCATGGCGCGGGAGAGGCTTTGAAGTTCCGGAGGTCCACCTTCGGGTAATTCCACTTCTCGCGCGGGCAGAGCGGCAATGAACTCCTCGTAACGTCGGGTAGGCAGCGACCATTTGCGCGCCAGCCCATAGGTGAAAGCTACGCCTCCTGCGCTCACAGCCGCCAGCACCACGGAAAGCTTCAGAACCGCCGCAGTGGTTCTGCCGCCGATGAAATCCGGCCTGATCCAAAAAATCGCCAGCGGCAAAGAGACCATCAGCAGGCACCAGGTTCCCATCAGCTTGCCTGGCGTGATTTCTTTCATTGCTCTTCAGACCTGCGCCACAGCTATGGGCCGTTGCGTCAACACGTGAGCGGCTGGTCCCGACCCGCTTATGCCTCGTGCCGTTTCAAAAACCAATTCTGAGCACAGACCGGCTTCTTTCCAGGTTGACGCTTCGGGCGCGTGTACGTGCCGTCGGGCCGCATGATACGCGCGCAAGATTCGTCTTCCAGGTATTTGGCGAGAATTCTATCTCGCAGCCGTCGCACCAGCCTCTCGTCTTCCACCGGAAAGAGAATTTCTATGCGCCGATTCAGGTTACGCGGCATCAGGTCCGCGCTTCCGGCAAATACGCGTTCGTCGCCGCCGTTATGGAAGTAATAGATGCGGCTGTGTTCCAGGAACCGCCCTATGACGCTCCTCACCCGAATCGTCTCGCTTACACCGGCCACGCCCGGCCGCAGAGAACAGACGCCGCGCACGATCAAATCGATTTGTACGCCCGCCTGGGACGCCTCGTAGAGCAGCCGGATCATGCCCGCGTCTTCAAGCGCGTTCATCTTGAACACGATATGGCCGTCCCCGTGTTCGCGATGCCGCTCCATCTCGGCCCGAACTAGACGCTCGAGGCCCGACCGGATTGTATGCGGAGCCACCAGAAGCTTGCGATATGATTTTTTCGCCGAATACCCGGTCAGAAAATTAAATAGATCGCTTACGTCGGCCCCGATCTCCTCCTTGCAGGTAAACAATCCCAGATCGGTATAAATGCGCGCAGTGACCGGATTGTAATTCCCCGTCCCGAGATGGATGTAACGCCGGATGGCCTCGCCTTCGCGCCGTACCACCATCGCCATCTTCGCGTGCACCTTCACTCCGGGAAGCCCATACACAACGTGAACGCCTTCGCGTTCCAACTTTTGCGCCCACTCAATGTTGCTCTCTTCGTCAAAGCGGGCCTTCAGTTCCACCAGCACGGCCACCTGCTTGCCGTTCTGGCTCGCATCCAGCAGAGCGTCCACCACGGGCGAATTTCGTCCGACGCGATACAAAGTCGTTTTGATTGCGAGCACGTCGGGATCTTCCGCCGCCACACGCAAAAAATCCACCACCGGCTGAAACGATTCGAACGGATGATGCAGAAGCACATCCGAGTCCTGCATGGCGCCAAAAATCTCCGCTCCCGTAACGCTCGCGAATGATTTCGGAACGGAGGCGATGAACGGTTTGTCTTTCAGCGCCGGACGGTCGATGTTCAGCAGCGCCCGTACACGGCTCAGATCAATCGGTCCGTCGATTCGATACACATCGTTCTGGTCCAGTTCGAGATTATTGGTCAGCAGTTCCACCAGTCGGCGCGGCATGCTCGTGTTCACCTGAAGCCGCACCGCATCTCGAAAGCGGCGCCGCCACACTGCTTCCTGCACGGTTTCCAGCAAATCGTCGCTTTCGAGCTCCTGAATTGTGAGCTCTGCGTCTCGAGTGACATGGAACAAATCGGCTTCGAGTATGTCCATCTCCGGGAACAGCAGCCGCAAATTCGCGATAATTACCTGCTCCAGCCAGATAAAGGCCAGCTCACCCGCACGCGAGGGAATGGGGACCATCTGCGGCAGCGAATCAGGCACCTTGATGCGTGCGAACCGCTCATGCCCATCGCCATTGGTCACAATGGCCGCCACGTTCAAACTGAGATTGGAAATGTGCGGAAACGGGCGGCCCTGATCCACCGCCAGCGGAGTCAGTACCGGATAAACAACCCGCCGGAAATAATCGTCGATGGCGGTCTTCTGCTGTGGATTTAGCTCATCCAATTCCAGAATTTGAATATCCGCGTCTTTGAGCGCCGGCGTCAGCTCTTCGCGCCAAAGCTTATAGATGTCCGCGATAATGCTTGTCACTTCATGGCGAATCAATTCCAGTTGTTCGCCCGGCGATCGGCCGTCCATGCTGATCTCGGTGGTGCGTGTTTCGATCTGCTGCCACAGGCCCGCTACGCGAACCATGAAGAATTCATCGATATTTGAGCCGAGAATCGAGACGAACTTCACACGCTCCAGCAGCGGAGTCGCCGGATTCTCGGCCTCGTCTAGCACGCGCCGCTGAAACGCGAGCAGGCTCAAGTGAGGGTTCAGGTACAGGTCGGGCGCGTCAAGCCGTGGAGCGGATACCGCGGTGCGGGAGGCCGGTGCTGTTCGTCTGCGGGTGGACCGCGCTGTTCTCATACGGACGGGAGATCGGGAGACAGGATCTCTTCTACTGTAAAACTTCCGCTTTCTTGTACCCGCGCCTGCGTAGTGGACTCGTACCGCTAGTAAAAAAACGCGTGCGCCCGCTCCGCGTTGCCGTTGACCCATTGCCCCCACATTGCTACGATCGAAAGGCGGGGTGGAGCAGTCAGGTAGCTCGTTGGGCTCATAACCCAAAGGTCGCAAGTTCAAATCTTGCCCCCGCAACCAAAAAATTTTTTCAGCAGGTCTCACTAGCCTGCAACCATCCAAATTTGAGGTGGTCGTGATCACTTCCGGAAGAAATAGGACACAGGTCGCAAAAGTGGAACCGATTCATCCCGTGGCCAAGAAGCGTCTCGGCGCTCTAGCGACACCGACATTCACCCTGACTGAGGCATTC
>JAVKSW010000050.1:0-10583 GCA_039583505.1 Bryobacteraceae bacterium
AAGAGCAACAGCCCTGAAAGCAGCCGGTAGATGTCGCGCGCGGTTCCAAACCGGACGTGGCCCATTTCGATCCAGCCAACGATGCCGTTCGGGAGAAAACGATAGGAGTGGGGAGCGATGCCGGCAACCAGATTCACGACATTGTTCTGCAGTTGTTCTTGCCAAACTTCATTCGTCGCGTAGGGGAAGTAATTGGTCACCTGATCCACGTTGTACGCGTGAAGGGCGTTGATGAAGCTGGTCAGCAAAAATATCAGTAAGACCAAAACGAGTGCATGCATTCGGCAAAGCCTATGCCGCTCGACACGGTAGGCGCGATAACAGATCGCCGCGGCAAGCACGTAGGCCAACTGGAGGGCGAGGTTCGACCGCGAAATCCTCGGCGGCGGAGCGGCCCAGTGATAGAACACCGGCAGACATGCGAGCGCCGTGAGAGCGCAGGCAACCACCACAACCAGCCACCGGCCGCGCTGTGCACCGGACACGGATTAATCCTGATGCAACGGCTGCTTCAGCAGGGTCTGTACATCGGGCGAAAGTTTGTCGGCACCGGCCAGCATGAGGCTGATTTGCCACATCTCTTTTTGCGAGAGCGATTGACCGTAGGCGGGCATGCCTGTCAGGCGGATACCGTTATCCACTTTCCAATACGTCTCGCCGGGCGGATCGTCGGTCACGCCTTTGCCCTTGAGCAGCAGCGGCGGCGCCGGATACATTCCCTTTCCTGTCGGCGTCTTCTGCCCGTCCATAACGCCGTGGCACATCGCGCAGTGCTCGCGGTATAGATGTGCGCCATTCTGCAGGTCCGCTTCCGTCGCTTGGAACGGGGCGGTCTTCGGCGCATATTTGTTGATGCTGGCGTCCAGACCCAAATGCG
The DNA here is from genome assembly GCA_039583505.1 of Bryobacteraceae bacterium. Taxonomy (GTDB): domain Bacteria; phylum Acidobacteriota; class Terriglobia; order Bryobacterales; family Bryobacteraceae; genus Bog-105. The sequence continues at coordinate 878 of JAVKSW010000050.1, forward strand.
CCAGCGTCTTTTCAAATGGAATCGGCGACGCAGCGGTCGCTACCGGTGCATAGCCGAACCGGAAATAGCAGTAAACGGCGATCGCGATTAAAACGATCCCCACAATCACTCCCGCCACGAATTTCATACTCAATGAGACTATCAGCAGGGCGCCGGTTGGAACAAGACGCGGAACGTCGATCCGCGGCCGGGAGCACTCTCGACCTCAATGCGCGCATGATGCTGCTGCGCGATGCCGGCGGCGAGCGACAGCCCCAGTCCCGACCCGGCTTGCGAGCTGTCGCGGGCCTCCGGCGCGCGGTAGAAGCGCTCAAAAATGCGCGTCAGCTCAGAATTGGGAATGCCGGGACCGGTGTCGCGAATTTCGAGATGCAACTGATCGCCCCGCTCCCGCAAGCTAACGTTCACTTCGCCGCCCAGACTCGAATACTTGATCGCGTTGTCGAGAAGCACGAGGACCAGCCTGCGAATGGCCTGCTCGTTCCCCAACACCGGAGCATTTTCTTCGGGCATCCGGCAGGTGAGGCGAATGTCCTTGGATTGCGCGAGAGGCTTGCACTGCGCGCACAAATGTTCGACCAGAGGCGCAAGCTGGATGGTAGACATGGGCATTTCCAGAGTGGAGGAATCGCAGCGGGCGAGAAACAGCAGGTCTTCGACGAGGTGCGTCATGCGCTCCGATTCATTGACGATCTGAGCGAGCGCTTCACGGTACGCCTCCTCGGAACGCGAGCGGCGTCCGGCAATTTCGGCCGTGGTGCGAATCACTGCAAGGGGCGTCCGCAATTCGTGCGAAGCGTCGGCGGAAAAGCGCGAGAGGCGTTTGACCGCATCTTCGAGGCGAGACAACATGCCGTTCCAGGTCTCGGACAAGCGCTGGAGCTCGTCGCCGGTTTCGGGTACAGCAAGGCGCTCGGAGAGATTGGCGATGCCGATGGAACGCGCGGCGGCGGTGATGTCGTCTACCGGTTTCAGCGCGCGGCGGCTCAGCCATAAGCCGCCCAGAGAGGCAACCGCGACGACCACCGGTATGAGCATCAGAAACAGCGACCGCAAACGGTTCAGTATGCTCTCCACCGGATCGAGAGATTCTGAAATCTCGACCTGCCATTGGTGTCCGTGAATCGGAATGGCGCGCACCAGCGAACGATACGAATGCCCCGACGAGCGGCGCGAAGCGAAAACCATGGCGCCGCGATCGTTTCTCAGTTCGAAAGACGTTCCCGATGGCAGAGCTTGCGCGTATTCTTCCAGTTCTTCGGTAAGCTGCACGCCCGGCTCCGCCAATTCCGCATTCACAAAGTTTTCTAGACTGTTCACGCCGCCCGCGAGGCGGCCATCCACATCGCTGTAGAGGTTGTGCGACATCAACGACCAGGCCGCGAGCGCAAACAGAGCGAGACCGGCGGCGAGCGCGAGCGAATACCAGACCGTGAGGCGCCAGCGAATGGAAGTGTGTTGCATGGTTACGCTTCCGGCAGCCGCAAGCAATATCCGATGCCGCGGACGGTGTGAATCAGCTTCGGCTCAAACGGCACGTCCACTTTGCTTCGCAGCAAGCGAACAAACGCTTCGACGGTGTTTTCCTCGATATCGGTATCGAAGCCCCACACGGATTCGAGAATCGTGCCGCGGCTGACGGCGCGGCCGGCGTTACGCAGCAATAGCTCCAGCAAACTGTGTTCTTTCGGAGTGAGGGTGACGGGGCGGCCTTGCCGGGTGACGCGCCGCGTTGCGGTGTCGAGCGAAAGATCCGCAAATTCGAGGCAAACACGCTGCGGAATGGGACCGCGGCGGCTGACGGCGCGCAACCGTGCCAGCAGAACCTCGAAGGAAAAAGGCTTGGTCAAGTAATCGTCAGCGCCCACGTCGAGACCCTTGACCGTGTCCGCGACCGTGTCACGCGCGGTCAGCATCAGGACCGGCGTCTGATTTCCGGATTCGCGAAGCCGGCGGGCGAGTGTAAGGCCGTCGATTCGCGGCAGCACGATGTCCAAAATCAACGCATCGAACGCGGCGGACTGGGCGATGGCAAGTCCCTGCTCCCCATCGCGCGCCACGTAGACCTGATGTCCCTCTTCGGCCAGACCGTCTTCTAATAGTGCAGCCATGCGCTGCTCGTCTTCGACAACCAGAATCCGCACGGGTATCTGATGAACATGCTAACGAATAACATGCTAGTTGAAGATGCTGAAGTTTTCCTGAAGGCCGCCTTCAGCGAATCTTCAGCAAAGTTCGCATTAATGGAGGTACGTTGCGCGCAAATCTCTTGGCAGTCTTGCTGCTGGCCGCAGTGGCGGCGCCGGCCGAAACGCTCACCATCAACTTGCAGGACGCCCTGGCGCGTGCGCGGCAATACGGAGCGCAGATCCAGTCGGCGAACATAGCGGCGCAACTGGCGAAGGAAGATCTCGCGCAAGCCAAGGCGGCGGCGCTTCCCTCGGTCAGCGCACTCAACCAGTTCATCTACACGGAAGGCAACGGCACGCCCTCGGGCGTCTTCGTCGCCAACGACGGCGTTCACGTCTACAACGAACAACTGAACGCCCATGAGGAGCTGTTTTCTTTCGTGCGGCGCGGCGCGATTCGGGCAGCCGCGGCGGCGGAAGCCGTGGCGAAGGCCAGAGCGGACATTGCGGCGCGAGGCTTAAGCGCAACGGTCATTCAGGATTATTACGGCATCGCTTCCGCGGAGCGAAAACTGACCAACGCAGCAACCAGCCTGGCGGAAGCCCAGCGATTTTTCGACATCACGCAGAAACAGGAGCACGGAGGCGAAGCGGCGCATGCCGACGTGATCAAGGCGCAGTTGCAGGTGGAGCAACGGCAGCGCGATGTCCAAGACGCGCAATTGGCGGTAGAGAAGGCCAAGATTACGCTTGCCGTGCTGATTTTCCCCAAGCTTCAAACCGATTATGAGATTGTGGACGATCTGTCCACATTGGCCGCTCTTCCACCCTTGCCGGAAGCGAGCGCGCAGCTCGCGGCCAATAGTCCGGATGTACGAGCCGCGCAGGCGAGCGTCACCGAAGCCCGCTTTGGCGTGAGCGTGGCGCGGTACGCGTACCTGCCCTCGTTTGGCCTCGATGTCTGGTACGGTATCGACGCGAATCAGTTCGCCGCGCAGGGCAACTACACGCAGGCCACCGGGCGCAGCATCCTGCCGAATTACCTCGTGACCAACCGGCAGAATCTGGGATACGTGGCGGAAGCGACGCTGAACGTGCCGATTTGGGATTGGGGAGCGATTCACAGCAAAGTGAAGCAGGCAGCGATGCGACAGCGGCAAGCCGAGCTGGATCTGATTACCACGCAGAAGCAATTGCAGGGCGATCTCGCGTCCGCTTATCACGAGGCGCAAGTTGCTCTTTCGCAAGTGGAATCATTGCGCGATTCGTCGCGGTTGTCGGGCGAGAGTCTTCGCCTGACGGTGCTGCGCTATCAGGCGGGCGAGGCAACGGCCCTAGAAGTGGTGGACGCGCAAACCACGCGGAGCGTGGCTCGCAGCGCTTATGATGATGGTCTGTTGCGCTATCGAATCGCGCTCGGAAATCTGCAAACATTGACAGGAACTTTCTAGCGATGCCAAAGATTAGGCTGTACCTGACGATCGGGTTCGTGTTGGCGCTCGCCGGCTGTTCGAAATCCAGCACGGCGCCGGAAGCAGAACCCGCCACTCCCGTGCAAGTGGTGACGGCCAAGCACCAGCCGATGGAGCAGATCATCACCGGCGAAGCCATTTTGTATCCGGTCAAGACGGCCAACGTGGTTCCCAAAATCAGCGCGCCGGTGGCGCGTTTTGCGGTGCAGCGCGGCGATCACGTTCGCGAAGGCCAGCTCCTGGCGGTGTTGGAGGATCGCGATCTGGTAGCTAGCGCGCAAGAGAGCAAGCAGCTCTATCGGCAGGCGCAAGCGAATTATGAAAACACGCGCGCGGCGACGATGCCCGACGACATGACCAAGGCGCAAACCGACGTGCAGTCGGCACAACAAGCGCTGGAGGCGGCGAAGACGGTGTATCAGAACCGGGTGGCGCTGGTTCGCGAAGGAGCGCTCGCACAGAAACTGGCCGACGATGCGAAGGTCGCGCTGGTGCAGGCGCAAAGCCAGTTCGAGACGGCGCAGCAGCATTTGAAATCGCTTCAGACGGCCGGCCGCACGGCGCAGTTGCGAAGCGTTCAAGCGCAGATGGACGCGGCGCAGGCGCATTATCAGGGCACGCAAGCGCAGGTCTCTTACGCGGAGGTGCGGAGCCCGATGAGCGGCGTGGTGTCGGACCGGCCGCTGAATATCGGTGAGATGGCGTCGAGCGGGTCAGCTCTACTCTCGATTGTGGATATCGGGCGCGTTGTGGCGCGGGCAAACGTGCCGGTGAAGCAAGCGTCTGCGATCAGCGTGGGCAGGCCGGCGAAGATTTCGGGCGCGGGCGTCGAGCTTTCGGGGAAAGTGACAGTGGTCAGCCCAGCCGTCGATCCAAACACGACCACCGTGCAAGTGTGGGTAGAGGCGCCAAATCCCGGTGAGCGGCTGAAACCGGGGACGACGGTGCAGATTGCCGTGGATGCGGGCCAGATTCCGAATGCCATCGTGGTTCCGGTGGCGGCTCTGCTGGCCTCCGAGGAGGGCGGAGAAAAAGTGATGGTCGCGGGCGCCGATTCCATTGCTCACGAGCACAAAGTGGAGCTCGGCGTTCGCTCGGGAGACGATGTTCAGATTCTGAGCGGGTTGAACGCAGGCGAGCAGGTCATTACGCAAGGCGGCCTGGGGCTCGACGACAAAGCGAAGGTTGAGGTCGGCAAGCCGGGCGGCAAAGAAGGCGACGAAAAGTGAGCGGGACGACCACGATCGAGGCGCCTCACGCGACCGAGGAGCAGGCGGACCACTGGACAGCGCGCCATCTGAAATCGATCGTATTCATTGTGATCGCGCTCGCCGGCTTTGGCGTGTATCTGGCGTTCAGGATACCCATCGCGGTGTTTCCTTCGACAAACTTTCCGCGCATCGTGATTGGCGTGGACAACGGAGTGATGCCGATCGATCAGATGCAGGTGACGGTAACCCGGCCGATCGAGGAGGAGGTGAACTCGGTTCCCGGCCTGGACCATGTTCTTTCGATCACCAGCCGCGGCTCGGCTGAGATCGATCTGTTTTTCACCTGGAGCGTGGACATGTTCCAGACGCTGCAGTACGTCAACGCGGCCATCTCCCGGGTGCAGACCACGCTTCCGCCCACTGCGGTCATCACACCCAATCGACTGACGTTTGCCGCGTTTCCCATCATCGGGTACAGCATGCAGTCGGATACCATTCCGCAGACCGCGCTGTGGCAACTGGCGACTTACACCATAAAGCCGCAGTTGAACCGGCTGCTGGGCGTAGCAACGGTGGTGGTGCAAGGCGGACAGGAGCCGGAATTTCAGATTGAACCCGATCCTGAAAAGCTGGTGGAAACACAAGTGACGGTTCCGAACCTGCTGGACGCAATATCGAAAAGCAACCTGATCGATTCACCCGGATTGCTCGAGCAGAATCATCAGCTAGTGCTGGGGCTGGTGAGCGGGCAGGTTCGGACTCCGGCGGAGATCGGCGGGATCGCGGTGAAGACGGGAGGCTCGGGCGTGCCGGTGCGGATCAGCGACGTGGCGTCGGTGAGTCCGTCGGTGAAGCCGGTGTACACGATCGTCACGGCGAACGGAAAGCCGGCGATCCTTTTGAACATCAACCGGCAGCCGAAGAGCAACACCGTTACGGTGGCGGACGAAGTTCATCAGAAGATCACAGACCTGCAGCATTCACTGCCGGCGGGAATTACTTTGCAGCCTTTCTACGATCAATCGCAACTGGTGAGGGATTCGATCAGCAGCGTGCGCGATGCGATCCTAATCGGGCTGGTGCTGGCGGCGATCATCCTGGTTCTGTTTCTGCGCGATTGGGGAACGTCGCTGGTGGCGGGGCTGGTAATTCCGGTGACCATCGCAGTCACGTTCATCGCTTTGCACGCGATGGGGCAGAGCTTCAACCTGATGACACTCGGCGGACTCGCGGCGGCGGTTGGACTGGTGATCGACGACGCCATCGTAGTGGTGGAGAACATCGTTATGCACCGCGATGCCGGGCAGCCGCGCGGAGAGGCGATCCGCATGGCTTTGCGGGAGATTCGGGCTCCGCTGCTCGGTTCCACGATTACGCCGATTGTGGTGTTTCTGCCGCTGGTCACCATCACGGGCGTGACGGGCACGTTTTTCCGCGCGCTGGCGGTGACGGTTGCGGTCGCGCTGGCCACTTCGCTGGCGCTGGCGCTGAGCTGGACGCCGGCCCTGAGTCATTTGCTGCTGCGATCGAAACCAAGCGGGAAGACGCCGACGCACGCAGCGGTGGAGCATGAGATTCCCACGACCGGCATTATGGGCCGCTTGACCCGGCTGTACGAGCGCACGATAAAAGCGGTTTTGGCGCTTCCGCTGATGTTGCCGGTGGCAAGCGTTCTGCTCATCGCGGTCTCGTTTCTGTGTTATCAGCACCTGGGCTCCGACCTGCTTCCGGCCATGGACGAAGGCGGATTTGTTCTCGACTACCTGATGCCCGCGGGATCTTCTCTCGCGGATACGAACCAAGTGCTGAAGGGTGTCGAGCAGATTCTGCATTCCATTCCGGAAGTGGCGGGCACGTCGCGGCGCACCGGGCTGCAGTTGGGACTCGCGGCGGTCACGGAGGCGAATACCGGGGACATTTCCGTGATCCTGAAATCGAAGCGCAGCCGCAACGTTGAAGACATCATGGCCGAAGTACGCGATAAGGTGAATACGCAATATCCGCAACTGGACACCGATTTTCACCAGGTGCTGGAGGACATGATCGGCGATCTCACGGGCTCGCCCGATCCGATCGAAATCAAGCTGTTTTCGGAAAACCTGGACCTGCTGAAGATTTGGGCTGCCAAGATAGCAGACGCGATCAAAACGATCTCTTCGGTAAAGGACGTGAAGAACGGCATTGAGAATACGGTCAGCGGGCCGGCGATCACGTTTAAGGTGGACCAGACTGTCACCGCTCGCGCCGGATTCACGCCGCAGGAAGTGGAATTGGATGCGAGCGCGATTTTTCAGGGTGAGCCTGCGCCGAACCCAGTGGTGGCCAACAACCGGCCGTATACTTTGCGCGTGACGTTTCCTCCCGCGACCCGGTCTTCGCTGGAAGCGATCCGCAACACGGTACTGGTCAGCTCAACGGGCAAGGTGGCTACGCTCGGCACGCTGGCGGATATCGAAAACGATCCCGGCCAAGTGGAGATCCGCCGTGAAAACCTGCAGCGCGATGTCGCGGTGACAGCGCGGCTGGAAGGAACGAGCCTGGGAACCGGTGTTGCGCTGGTGCAGAAGAAAGTAGCCGCGCTTCACATTCCCTCGTCTATTCGCGTGGTATACGGCGGCCTGTACGAGCAACAGCAGCAGTCGTTTAACGATCTGCTGTTTGTTCTGGCGGCGGCCGTGGTGCTGGTTTTCATCGTGCTGCTGGTCGAGTTCGGCGGCTTCGCCGCGCCGATCGCAATTCTCTCCTCCGCGCTGCTTTCCACCTCCGGAGTGTTCTTTGCGCTGTTCATCACGGGCACAACGTTCAACATATCGTCGTTCATGGGGCTGATTATGGTGATCGGGATTGTGGCGAAGAACGGGATACTGCTGCTCGACGCGGATCAGAAATTCCGCGGGGAGGGCTCCTCCCCGCGCGATGCGATGATCGAAGCAGGAGAGCGACGCTTGCGGCCTATTCTTATGACCGCGCTGGCGACGGTGGCCGGAATGATCCCGCTATCGCTGGCGTTAGGCGCGGGATCGCAAATGCTCCAGCCGCTGGCGATTGCGGTGATCGGCGGAATCCTCGCATCCATGGTCCTGTCACTAATAGTGACTCCGGCCGTGCACTATTACCTGGCGCGAGAATAGAAACGCAAACGGGAGTCCACGTTGACTAAAAAACCGGTCGCCTTGTGCGGTCTAGTGTGGTTGGCGATTACGCCATCGATCGCTTTCTCGCAGCACCAGGCAAATGTTGAACACATCATCGAGCAATCCGTTGCCGCCAATCAACGCGATTTCGCGGCGGCGCCGACTTTCAACTACAAGGAGTTGGACCGCGTCGGTAAAGGCTCCAAAGAGTACCAGATCACGATAATCGAGGGATCCCCTTACCAGCGGCTGATCGCGGTGAACGGCAAACCGCTGTCGGCTGCGCAGGCCGCCGAGGAAGAAAAGAAGCAACAGCAAGTGGAAGCCCAGCGGCGGGCGGAATCAAGCAGCGAGCGCCAGAGTCGAATTGCGAAGTGGGAGAAAGAACGCAAGCGCGACAACGACATGATGAGCCAGCTGACGAAGGCGTTCGACTTCGCGCTATTGGGACAACGCAAGATGAGAGGCTTCACGGTGTGGATGCTGAAAGCGACTCCGCGAGCCAGCTATCAACCGCCCAATATGGAAACGCAGGTCTTGCGCGGGATGCAAGGCGAACTCTGGATCGATCAGAAGACGTATCAATGGGTAAAGGTGACGGCGCAGGTTGTACACCCCGTCTCGATCGAAGGTTTTCTCGCGCAGGTGGAACCCGGGACGCGCTTTGAGGTGGAGAAATCGCCGGTGAGCGGCGGCACGTGGCAATTCACGCATTTCGCGATGAAGTCGAACGCGAAGGTGCTGTACATGTTCAACCGCGCTTCGCAGGACGACGAGACGTATTTCGATTACCAGCGGATTCCTTGAGCCTTCCGAATTGGCGTATGATGTCTCGAAGACCTGGAGGCAGCCATGCCCTTTGAAGTCGGCCAATGTGTCAGCGATTACGAGATTCTGGGAGTCCTGGGGAAAGGGGGAATGGGCGCGGTTTATCGCGTCCGGAACATCATTTCCAATCGCGTCGAGGCGATGAAGGTACTGCTTGCGGACGTGAGCGCACGGGCGGACTTAGGCGACCGGTTTCTCAGTGAGATTCGTACTCTGGCGCGCCTTGAACATCCGAACATCGCGAAGTTCCACACTGCATTCAACGCCGAGAACCAGCTCGTGATGGTAATGGAGTTTGTGGAGGGATCGACTCTTGCCGAGCTGGCGCAGCACGGAGCTATCCCGATGGAGCAGGTCTTGAGCTATGTCAACCAGACATTGTCCGCGCTCACCTGCGCTCACTCGAATGGTGTTGTGCATCGCGATATCAAGCCGTCGAACATCATGGTCACGCCGCAGGGCGTAGTGAAGCTGATGGATTTCGGCATTGCGAAATCCAATGCCGATGTGAACGAGACGCGTCCGGGAACGACGATCGGCTCGATGTTGTATATGTCTCCCGAGCAGGTGCGCGGCACAACCGTGGACGCACGCTCAGATCTGTATTCATTGGGCCTGGTGCTTTATGAGCTGACGGCGGGCAAGCGTCCGTTTGAAGCGGAAACTACGTTTGCCGCTCTCGATGCTCATTTGAACACGACGCCGAGACCGCCGATCGAGCTAAACTCGCAACTGCCGCAGACACTCAACGACATCATTCTGATCGCGATCGAAAAGGATCCGGCGCGCCGGTTCCAGACGGCGGCAGCGTTTCACGCGGCGCTCGACAACGTTCGACCCAATGCCGGTTCCCTACCCGCGTCCGGGAAAGTTGGAGTACAGAGAGATGCGGCCGTCACCGTTCCGACGCCAGTGACGTACGCGCAAACGGT
>JAVKSW010000051.1:0-10582 GCA_039583505.1 Bryobacteraceae bacterium
GTCGATCAGATGATCGAACAGCTTGTGCCGCACCTCGAGAAGGGCGACATCATCATCGACGGCGGGAACTCTCACTTTCCCGACACCACCCGCCGGACGAAGGCTCTGAACGAGAAGGGGATCTTATTCATAGGAACCGGCGTTTCAGGCGGCGAAGAAGGTGCGCGCCACGGTCCCTCGATCATGCCGGGAGGGAATCCGGAAGCTTGGCCCCACGTGAAAGATATTTTTCAGTCGATCGCCGCCAAAGTAGAGGACGGGACGCCTTGCTGCGATTGGGTGGGTGAAGAGGGAGCAGGCCATTACGTGAAGATGGTGCACAACGGCATCGAATACGGCGACATGCAATTGATTTGCGAGGCCTACCAGTTGCTGAAGGAAGGTTTAGGCCTGAACGCGGACGAATTGCACGAGGTGTTTGCGGAATGGAATAAGGGCGAACTCGACAGTTTTCTAATTGAGATCACGGCCCAGATCTTCACAAAAAAAGAGGAAGATGGAACGCCGCTCATCGATAGAATCCTCGACACTGCCGGCCAAAAGGGAACGGGCAAATGGACCGCCATCAGCGCGCTCGATCTCGGCATGCCTGTGACTCTGATCGGCGAGGCGGTCTTTGCGCGCTGTCTCTCCGCTCTCAAAGAGGAAAGAACGGGCGCGTCGAAAGTGCTAACCGGGCCAAAGCATGATACGGACGCGCAGGACAGGAAGGTGTTCATCGAAGACGTGCGGCGAGCGCTGTACTGTTCAAAGGTGATCTCTTACGCCCAGGGATACATGCTGCTGCGGGATGCGGCCAAAGAGCAAGGCTGGACCTTGAACATGGGCGGAATCGCGCTCATGTGGCGCGGCGGCTGTATCATACGAAGCCGGTTTCTCGGCAAGATCAAGGAAGCCTACGAAAAGAATCCGAAGCTCACCAATCTGCTGCTCGATGACTTCTTCAGCCATCTGCTGAATGAATATCAGGGTTCGTGGCGTCACGCGATCATTCATGCCATTGGCTACGGCATTCCGACACCGGCCTTCTCCACCGCGCTTGCCTTCTACGACGGTTATCGGACGGAGCGGCTACCAGCGAATTTACTGCAAGCCCAGCGCGATTTCTTCGGCGCCCATACGTACGAGCGAATCGATAAGCCGCGCGGTGAATTCTTCCACACGAACTGGACCGGCCGGGGAGGCAGGGTCTCGTCGGGTTCCTACAATGCATAAGCTTGCCACGCAAAGCGCGCGGCATCTGCTCGTAATCTTTTGAAACTGTGCGAGGTCTAAGGATCGGGAGAACAGGATGAACTACGGCCTAAACATTCGGCAGGAAGGCGCCTTGGATTTTGTGTCGATCGGGGGTCTGGTCTACCGCCTGGATCCCGGCATTATTCCCTGGCGCAAAGCCACTGAATGCAAGATTCACGTCAGCGGTGGCGAGTTCAATGTCGCGGCCAACCTTTCGGACTGTTTTCGGATGAACACCGGCGTCGCTACCGCGATGGTCGATTATCCGATCGGCGATATGGTTGCCGAACGTGTACGCGCGATGGGCGTAAAGCCCTTCTATAAACATTTCAAGCACGATGGCGTCTCCGGTCCGAACATCGCGACCGTATACAGCGATCGCGGCCAGGGCGTGCGCGCGCCGGTGGTCTTCTACAACCGCTCGAATGAGGCGGCGGGGCTCTTGAAGCCCGGTGACTTCAACTGGAACGCGATTTTCAGTGGAGGCGTGCGTTGGTTTCACAGCGGCGGCATTTTCGCTGCTCTTTCCAGTACCACCTCGGAAGTGACGATTGAAGCCATGCACGCCGCGAAGGCGGCCGGTGCGGTGGTGTCCTTCGATCTCAACTATCGCGCAAAGTTGTGGAACGTCCTCGGCGGGCACGAGAAGGCTGTTGAGGTAATCCGCCGAATCATGAAGAATGTGGATGTCGTGGTGGGCAACGAGGAAGACCTCCAGATGGGCCTGGGGATTCCGGGTCCGGAAGTTGCCGCGAAGTCCAAGCTCGACCCAAGCGCTTTTTTCGGCATGATCGATCGCGTCGTCAAGGAGCACCCGCAGGTGAAAGTTGTCGCCACCACCTTGCGAGAAGTGCATTCGACCAACCGGCATAGTTGGAGTGCAGTGGCTTGGGTGAACGGAAACACATTTCAGGCGCCCACAGCCGAGCTCGACGTTTACGATCGTGTCGGCGGAGGAGACGGTTACGCAGCCGGGTTTATCTACGGTCTGCTGACGGGCAAGTCCGAACAACAGGCGGTGAACCTCGGCTGGGCTCACGGAGCGTTGATCACCACCTTTCCCGGCGATACCACTATGGCGAGTCTCGACCAGGTGGAAGCCGTCGCAAAGGGAGGATCTGCGCGAATCCAGCGCTAATTTTCCACTGACGGCAACTTGGGTTCCCGGTGCTATGATCTAGGCAGAAAGCACCAATCTACATGCGGACGCGCACCTGGTCTCGCATCTTCTCTCGCGAAGTCCCTCGTGGACTCTGGTTGAATTGCCGGCATGTGGCAGGGCTCCTCACGCTGTTATGCCTCGCGGGATGCATTTCCTGGGCCCAGAGTCGCGATGTTTCCAAGAATCCAACCCAGGAGGTGGCGCCCGGGTCTGTTACCGCAGGTGAGCCGGTATCCATCGAGTCGCGAAAGAGTACTACGCCGACCGGAATTGTTGCATCGCGGCCTGTCGATCTGCGCGTCAACAAGACCGTCGTTCTGATCAACGTCACCGTGACAGATCCGCTGAACCGCTTTGTGACAGGTCTCGAGAAAGAGCACTTCCGGCTCTTCGAAGACAAAACGGAGCAGGAGATTACTGAATTTTCCAGCGAAGATGCCCCCATTTCTATCGGGTTGGTCTTCGATACCAGCGGCAGCATGGGGCCGAAATTGCAAAAATCGCGCCAGGCCGCCGCGGAGTTTTTCAAAACCGCAAACCCCTCGGACGAATTTTTTATGGTGCAGTTTAACGACCGTCCCGAGTTGAGTGTCCCCTTCACGACCGACACCGACAAGGTCCAGAGTGCGCTCACCTTCACTCAGTCAAAGGGCCGCACGGCACTGCTCGATAGCGTTTACCTGGCCATGCATGAAATGAAGAAGGCGCACAATCCACGCAAAGCGCTGCTCATAATTTCCGATGGAGGTGACAACAGCAGCAGGTATACGGAAACAGAGATCAAGAATGCAGTCCGCGAAGCCGATGTTCAGATCTTTGCCATCGGCATCTTTGAGGCCATGGCCAACCGCTCCCGTACTCCGGAAGAAGCGTCCGGTCCGAGTCTGCTGAACGAGCTTGCGGAGCAAACGGGGGGCCGCGAGTATCCGGTCGAGAACGTGGCCGAGCTGCCCGACATAGCCGCGAAAATTGGGATTGAGCTTCGCAATGAATACATCTTGGGGTACACTCCAAAGAACCGGGAACGCGACGGGAAATACCGGCGCGTTCAGGTGAAACTCAATCAACCTCGTGGACTTCCGCCCCTGAAGGCCTATTACCGTCTTGGTTATTATGCACCGACCCAGTAGGCCCCCCAGCCCGCGCCGCGCTCTGAGCCGAGGCACGGTGGGAGTCCTCGTTGCCAGCATTTCGAGCCTGTGCCTCTTCGCACAATTTCGCGCCGACACTCGGCTCGTCGTTTTACACGCAAGCGTGACCGACCGAAAGGGAAAGCTGATCACCAATCTCGGTAAGAACGCCTTTCGAGTCTACGAGAATGGGCGGCCTCAGGAGGTCAAAATCTTCCGTCGCGAAGACGTGCCGGTTTCTCTTGGAATCATCATTGACGATAGCGGCAGCATGAGCACCAAACGGACCCGCGTGGAAGCCGCGGCGGTTGCCATGGTCAAGGCCTCGAACCGGCAAGACGAGGTGTTCATCGTTAACTTTAACGACGACGCTTTTCTGGACGTGCCCTTCACCAACGACATCCGCAAGATGGAGCAAGGTCTGGCCCGTATCGATTCGCGGGGAGGCACGGCCATGCGCGACGCCATCAATATGTCGCTGGATTACATGAAGCAGGAGGCGAAGAAGGACAAGAAAGTTCTGTTGGTCATCACCGACGGGAACGATAATGCGAGCAACATTTCGCTCGAGCGGGTGGTGCAGCGCTCGAACCAAAGCGACACGCTCATTTATGCGATTGGTTTATTCACGGAAGAAGAAAAGCGGGAAGCCACAAAGGCGCGACGGGCGTTAAACGAACTGACGAATGCGACGGGAGGTCTCGCCTTTTTTCCCAAGGACGTGAGTGATGTTCAATCGCTCGCGGAAGAAATTGCGCGTGACATACGGAACCAGTACACGATCGCCTACACGCCCAGCATCCAGCAGTTGGATGGAAGTTACCGCCAGATCAAAGTGACCGTTGAGGCGCCTGGCCGGCCGACCGTTCGCACTCGATCGGGATACTACGCGACGCCTGATGCCGCCGGTGGCAAGCAGTCGGCTTCTCTACAGGCGACCACCGCGTCGGCTTCCCGGCCTTAATGCTGCGATTCCTCTGGATCGCTTCCCGGGGCTATCGACTGCGGCCCTGGCGTTCTCCCTACTTGCGCTGGCGAATCGAGACCTACTCAGGAACACCGGCGGATTCGCTGACCGCGCGTTCGTTTTTCGGCTTTCTATGGTCTGAACGAGCGTCGCTGTGGCAATATTTGCGTTGGGTGGGACAGATGAAACGATTGCGGCATCACTGACTGCCGGACGATCCGACGCGAGCCGAGTGGCGCCTCTCACTTGCTTGCGCGATTCGATTGGTTGAGCAAGTATTCCATTTGCGTCATTTGTTGAGAATTCTCGGCGTACTGCTTTGCCAGTTGCATCCAATGACGAGCCTCTGCCGCATGACCGATCCGCAGATTGCAGTAAGTCAACGCGTAATACAGCGGAAAGGCGCGCTCGCTGCTTATGGTCTTGATCGGCGCGAGAGCTGAAAGCGCGATGTCGCATTGGCCCTGTGTTGCGGCCTCCATCCCGAGAGCAAATCGTGCGTCGTATAGATCCGGCTTCAGCTCGATCGCGCGCTCCAGCAATTGCATGGTTTCAGCCATGGAGCCTCCCGACGCGTTCAGCAATGCGGCATACTGAACCATCATCAAGGGGTCTGCGGAGCCTTGCTGTAAAGCCGCTCTGAAGTGTGCCTTTGCCTCTGCGCTTTTCCCTTGTTGCCAAGCCAGATAGCCAAGAGACGTCTGCACGTCGGGATTGTTCGACTGCGCCGCTAACCCGTTCAGGCGAGCCTCCGCTTCCTCCGCAGTTTGGCGATGAGTGGATAACAGGTCGGCAAGGACGATGTCCACCTCTTCGGCCGTGGAGTCAGTCATTTCTGGAACGTCCCGCGGATCCATTTGTGTCTCGAAGGAACTAACAGTCATCTCTCCCGGTGACAAGTAGTTCCGTAAATCCGCGGCTACGCCCGGTATTGTCTTGCCATACACCTCGCGGAAACTTTCTTCCGAATCCTCGCCCTGATCAACGGCTTTAAGAAAGAGACGAAAATCCTCGCGGTAGCTCTTGCCCAGCAACAGCATGTGCGCCAGCGCCCAGCTTTCCGAATAAAACTGCCGCATCAAATTCGAGTCTCGATAATAAGGAGACTCTTGGTTCACGGCAAACAAGGTTTGCAGATTGAGCACCGGCAGCGTGCGCAAGCTCAGAAGCCGCCCCGGCGGCGCTAATCCGATAACTATCTGCGCGCCTTCGAGCTGCAGGGTTGAATAGACATCGGCAAGTCCTTCGTTAAGCCACAGAGGAACATGCAGGTTCCGGTGCTCCAGATATAAATGTGTGTACTCGTGAATGGCAACCGCATAAGAGCCCGGCCCCAGATCGCGCATGACGATGTAATCGCGCCCGTGGGTACGGCGATAGTAAGCGATGGCGCCAGGATTCGGGCTGTAGGGCCGAAATTCCTTCTCTGAGCCAAACGCGATAATCCGAATCGGTTCATCCGTTGTGGTCTGCGACGGGCTGTTGTCGTCAAAGAACGCTCGGGCCTGTTCAAGTGTTGCAAGCGCCTCAACGGCCTTCGCCCGTGTGTTTGTTGTGTACATCTCGAAATGAGAAGTCGTAAGTTTGATCCACTCTGCATGCGACGGCAGCACGGCCAGCGCGGTAAGTATGCCGATCCGAAAGGCAATGCGTAAAGCCATGGAACAGATATCGTCCAAATGCTCTGGTGCTTATAGTGGCGCATGCCGGAGTTGAGCAGTGCGTCCGTCCAAAAAAGACCCTCCTGACGCGAGGTCGGGAGGGTCTTACAAAGCGCTTTAGTCGAGCAATTACCGCGGTCCACCCAGACCACGATGGCCGAACGGCGAGGCAGTTTGTACCGTGTACCCTGCGGGTACCGAGAACGAAACGCTCGTCGGATCACCGGGCACAATATTCGTCAACGTGTAGGTTGATTGCCCAAAGCGTGGATCGCTGCGTGTCGAGGAAACGACCACCTGAAGATCCGGCGAGTAGGTAACGTTGCTTGTCGAAGTCAGAGCAGCAGAGTTCCCCATAGTGTTCGCGGGAATGGTTCGCGTCGTGGTTGTCACCGTTACAGGAAGGCTCTGATACGTTGACGAACTCGTCGTGACAGTAACGTTGGCATCTGTGGGATGCGGGTGAGCCGCCGGAGAACCTCCCGCTTCCGGAGGTGTTCTGAAGGGTCGCTGAATCGCTAAATTCCTGTCGGGAAGCAAAGTGTAGTTGTACCCTGCGACGGGATCGGTGATAAAGATGATCGTCTTTGGGCCGTTTTGCGAGCCGAACGGTCCATTCGTGAACGTCTGCTGAACATAGCTACGCCCATATTTGTCCCTGGCGACCGTGCCGGTTGTGCTGTGTGTAATGGTTCCGGCATTGTTGGGCAGCGTCTCGACAGATTGTTCTGTCATCGTCGCTGAATATGGGGCGTTGGTCACAACTTTCCAGGGATGTATCTCGGCGCCACCCCCTGGTCCGAACGGCCCGCGGAGGCCAAAGCGCGCCAGCGGTCCAGGGGGGCCCGGCGGCCCGGGCGGTGGACCTGATTGTGCAAAACCCTCAGCGCTCATCAGCGAAGCCGCCAAAAGGGCTCGCATTATTCCTCTCACCATTGCTTTCTCCTTCTTGCAACCCCTCAAATCGCTTTTATGAATTCATTCCGAACTCAGAACGTGTACTCCAAGCGGCTGGCCATCCAGGCCGAGCAGAACATCCGCGAGCACCGAACGGTCTGGCGCCGAAATCTCGCTCGAGACCGGCTCGAACACAATCCCCGCATCCGTCAGCGAAGAAACCGGAACTTCCATCTGGACGACCTGTGGCGCGTTCAACGGCAGATCGGGATTCGAATACGGCAACGCTTGAAAAGTCTCGCCATCGACTTCAAACACCGAACCAATTTGTGCCCGCTGAGCGGCGGTGCGAACAAACCGTCGATGTGTCAATTGCGGTCCCAGGAGAATGCCCATGGCCAGCGTAGCCGCAATGGCCAGCGCCCAACCGAAGCCTTGAATTATTCTTCGGGGGGGCAGTGTTGTTTTGCGCTCGCGCGTATGGAGACAACGGGCAAGCGACTCCCGTTCGTCAGTCGAGTGCTCCGGCGCGAACGCCGCCACCGCCGATTCGATGCGCAGCGAAAGAGAGCGCAATTTCTCGTACTTGTGCCCGCACTCCTGACACGCCAATAAATGCGCATTGAGCCAGCCTGCCTCGGAAGCAGTTAGTTCGTCGTCGATGGCTCGCACCAGCAAATCGGCACTTAAATGGTCGGCGTCCTTCATACCAGCTCCTTCAACTTCTCCAAGCCGCGTTGAACGTTCTCGGCGACCGTCGAGACCGAAAGGTTCAAGATCTCGCCGATCTCGCGGTATTTCAGCCCTTGTGTTCGTAGAACAAGACATTCCTTCTGTGCTGTATTTACCTGCTGCAGGGCCTCACGGAATCGCCTGCTCCGCTCGGCCGAGAGCAACTCTTCTTCCGCGGATAATACGTTTGCGACCAGCTCGCGCGTCTCCGTGATATCGGACAGCAAATCCGTCTTGCTGGCCCGAAACGCCATTTGTGAATTGCGAGCGAGGTTATGAGCCACTCGATAGAGCCATGCCCGTAGGTTGCGGCGGTTGCCGCCCGCAAGCACGTGCTCGTGAAGCTTTAGGAACGTTTCTTGCACAATTTCTCGACCGGTCTCCGGATCCACACCCAGGAATGAGAGATACCTGCGGATGGCCACGTGCTCTCGGTCGTAATGCTCCAATACCAGGCGGCGAAGCGAAGTGTCTTCCAAATATTCCGCCTCCCATGTCCCGGTTGACAACGGGAGGATATCGGCCTGTTCCATAGCGTTCCTATCTACTCTAGTAAACGCGCGTGTTTTGAAACCGAGCCCGCGAAGTGATAAACGCGACCTGGTAAGCCTTCAAAGCGAGGGCCACAAGAGGGTTTTGTGGGGAGTTGCACTTGGGGTTGGGAAAACCCTCCTGTGGCCTGCCGTCTCGCATGCTAGGTGCCTATAGAACAAGCCACGAGGCCAATTTTCCGGTCTCGATCGAAAATTTTGCGCAGAAAACTACGAAGTAGGCCCTTACGACGGGCGTTTGGAGCGGTGGCGTGCCGGTTGCCCTTCCAGGGCTTCGCTGAGGTTGTGAGCACTGTTGACAAGCGCCAGGTGCGAGAATGCTTGCGGAAAATTTCCGAGCTGGCGGCGTTCTTTTGGCTCATATTCTTCCGATAACAGGCCCACGTCATTGCGCAACGTAAGCAGGCGCTCAAACAGAGCACGCGCCTCCCCAATCCGGTGCTGCAAGACATAGTTGTCCACCAACCAGAAGCTGCACGCTAGAAATACGCCTTCGTCCCCCGGAAGCCCGTCGACATCGCTGTGAGTGTTGTAGCGCGCCACGAATCCATCATGCATCAAGCCCTTCTCAATGGCGCTGACCGTTCCTTGAATGCGAGGGTCCTCCGCCGGGAGGAAGCCAACCAGCGGAAGCATCAGCAAACTGGCGTCCAGTTCCTTGCTGCCGAAGTACTGAACAAAGGAATTGAGATCCCGGCTGAACCCGAACCGGCACACCTCGTCGTGAATATCGGCACGCAGGCGCAGCCATCGTTCGAGCGGGCCTGTCTCTCCAAACTCTTGCATCGTGCGCACCGCGCGATCCACCGCCACCCACGCCATTACCTTCGAATGCACGAAGTGACGCCGCGGACCGCGGATCTCCCAGATGCCGTCATCGGGTTTGGTCCAGATGTTTTCGAGATGCCGCACCAGCGCGCATTCCATGTTCCACACTGCGTCAAGCTTCTGCAGACCCTTCTTGCGCGCCAGATAAAAGGAATCGAGAACCTCGCCATACACGTCGAGCTGTAACTGCTCAGAGGCGGCGTTCCCGATGCGCACGGGTTGAGAGCCCTCATAGCCGGGCAGCTCGGGCAATTCAAACTCAGTGAGGCGGCGCTCGCCGGCAACCCCGTACATGATCTGCATCTGATCGGGACTGCCCGCGACCGCACGAAGTAGCCAGTCCCGCCAGGCTTTCGCTTCGTCCATGAAGCCCGCCTCCATCAGCGCATACAGCGTGAACGTAGAATCGCGCAACCAGCAGAAGCGGTAATCCCAATTGCGAACTCCACCGATCGTCTCCGGCAAGGAGGTTGTCGCGGCCGCTACGATACCGCCGGTTCGATGATGAGTCAGCGCCTTCAAAGTGATAATGGACCGAAGAACGGAGTCGCAATACGGACCTTTCGGAGTGTGCTTGCTGGACCACTTTTCCCAGGACCGCATCACATTTTGCACGGCATTCGCCACGTCAACTGGCGGCGGCAGCGGCCCAAACGAGCGCGACCACGTCAACGCAAATGGAACGGTCTGCCCCTCTTCTACCGTGAACTCAGCGCGGGTCTTAAAATCCTCGCCATGCAGATCGACCGGCGCGGCAAAGACGATCTGGTCGGGTCCTGCCACTGCGCGCAGCCGTCCATCTTCCATCCGGGTGACCCAGGGAACCACGGTTCCATATTCAAACCGGATCGTGAGCTCCATCTGCATCTCCACACGGCCGCGCACGCCATGCACGAGTCTCAGCACGTCCTGATGATCGCCGCGCCGGTCCATGCAGTCGATCAGCACCGCAGCCCCCTCCGCAGTGGAGAATTCAGTCTCCAGCACCAGAGTGCCGGGCCGGTACTGTCGCTTTATTCCGGGATGCCCGATCTTGGGAGCGATCGTCCAGTGACCATTCTCTTCGGAACCCAGCAGTGCCGCGAAGCACGCCGCCGAATCGAAGCGAGGGAACCCCAGCCAGTCAATGGAGCCATTGCGGCCGACCAGAGCAGTCGTCGCGTTGTTGCCTATCAGCGCGTAATCCTCGATTAGTTGAGCCATTCGGAATCCGAGCAGGATACCAGCGCGCTAATTGGAGTCAAATTCGATTACCACCTTTATATCGTCCGGTCGTCTCTTCAGCGCTTCCCGCCAGTTGGCCAGCGGCTCTCTCCGGGAGATAAGCCGCGAAAGCCATGTGCGGTCGGCTTTGGAAAGCGCCTCCTTCGCCTTTTCCCAGTGCTTGCGGTTGGCGTTCACGCTTCCGAATACGACGC